>JAAVYQ010000036.1 GCA_022791215.1 Bacilli bacterium
CTCCATAACTTCCCTCTAAACATTATTTTAAACTAAATTGGTAATATATGGAAGAATTTTCTTAAAATAAAAGAAAAACCATCAAATAATTTGAAAAGTTTTACTTATTCATATCAACAAACTTAGACACAATATCCCTATCAAAAAGAACTCCCTTACCACCTTGCTCTAAAGGAGTACTACACAAAATAAGTTCATCCAAAGCATCATGTACACTCTTTCCCTTTTTATAAACCCTATTTGTTACCATAGTATCAAAACTATCAGCGATCCCCAAAATTCTAGCACTCAAATCAGGACTATTACCATTTGGATAACCACTACCATCAAGTCTCTCATGATGCGACATAATTGTATTAAGAACATCGTCACTCAAAAAATTATGTAAAATATCATAAGCATAATCCGTGTGTTTCTTCATAATTCTATACTCAGAACTATCTAACTTACCTTGCTTACCAACAATCTTATCAGGAATCAAATATTTACCAGTATCATGTAAAATTGCTGCCATATAAATATCCTTACACATAGACTCACTTAACTTTAACTCTCTAGCCAAATCATAAGCATACTTACCAACTCTAAGCAAATGACCCAAACAACCCTCCTCTAACATCTCTATACTTTCATTCATCTTAAAAAACTCTTGAAGTTTTGATAAATCCACATTCTTAGTAAAAGAAACATCTAAATTACTCACATAATCTCTAACATTCACAATAGGTATCTCTAACATTTTATACAAAAGCAATAACTCTTCAGGAACATCATCTACATTCTCAATAACCAAAGGACAAGCCAAATTATACAAATTTTTTTCAACATCAAAACTATTCTTAGGAAGAGAATCTTTGTACTTTTCACTAACCTTATAATAACCAACCATAACCTTCAACTCTACTCTCCTATAATATAATATTCCCTAATAAACATTACTTATACAAAAAAACATATAATTTAATAATAAACAAAAATATGATATAATCTAAGTAGATTTGGAAGTGATCAAATGAATATAAGTATAATTTGGATAATAATATTTATACTTTTAACAATCATAGAACTAGCGACAATAAATCTAGTCTCAATATGGTTTATAATAGGAGCAATTGCGAGTTTCATAACAAGTTTAATAACGACAAACATAACCATACAAATAGCAACATTTATAATAGTAAGTTTTATAAGTTTAATAAGCACTAGAAAAATTACAAAAAAAATAAAAACAAAGAAAATCATACCTACCAATTTAGACAGAATAATTGGAATGAATGGAATAGTAACCGAAACAATAGATAAATACATAGAAGGCGAAGTTAAAGTTGATGGAAAACTTTGGACAGCCAAATCAAAAGAAAAGATCAATAAAGGTAGCAAAGTAGAAATACTTTCTATAGAAGGAGTAAAATTATCCGTCAAAGAAATTAAGGAAGGTGAAGAAAAATGATATGGATATTTTTAGGTATAATTTTATTTATCATAATCATAGGAGTTAAAATAATACCACAATCAAGAGCAAAAGTCATCGAACGTTTAGGCTCATACCATGCAACTTTAGGAACCGGATTACACTATGTAATACCATTCATAGATAGAGTAGCGCAAGATGTAAGTCTAAAAGAAATAGTAAAAGACTTTGTTCCACAACCAGTAATAACAAAAGACAATGTTACAATGCAAATAGACACAGTAGTATACTTTCAAATAACAGATCCAAAACTCTATACATATGGAGTTGAAAATCCAATAAATGCGATTGAAAACCTAACTGCAACAACACTAAGAAACATAATTGGAGACTTAGAACTAGACCAAACACTAACAAGTCGTGACATCATAAACACAAAAATGCGTGCAATACTAGACGAAGCGACTGATCCTTGGGGAATAAAAGTCAATCGTGTAGAAGTCAAAAACATAATACCACCTAGGGACATACAAGAAGCGATGGAAAAACAAATGAGAGCCGAAAGAGAAAGGCGTGAAAAAATACTACAAGCCGAAGGTGAAAAAAAGGCAGCAGTACTAATAGCGGAAGGCGAAAAAGAAAGTGCTATACTAAGAGCAGATGCAAAACGCGAAACACACATTCGAGAAGCAGAAGGAGAGGCTCAAGCAATAATAAAAATACAAGAAGCAAATGCTCAAGGAATCAAACTTCTAAAAGAAGCAGGTGCTGATGAATCAGTATTAAAACTCAAAAGTTATGAAGCGATGATAGAAGTAGCAAAAGGAAACTCAACAAAAATAATAGTACCAAGCGACTTACAAAATCTTGTAACCACAGGAACAATATTATCAGAAACAATCAACAAAGATAAAAAACAAGAAAAATAAAAAATAAAGTAGAGAACAAACTTAACAAACGTTCCCTACTTTTTTAATACCTTAAAGTTCAAACTGTGAATTATACAAATCGGCATAAAAGCCTTTCTTACTCATCAATTCCTCATGATTACCAGTCTCTATAATATTACCATCTTTCATAACTAAAATCAAATCAGCATTCTTAATAGTAGAAAGTCTATGTGCAATAATGAAAGACGTTCTACCTTCCATAAGTTTATCCATAGCATGTTGAACCAATTCCTCAGTTCTAGTATCGACATTACTAGTAGCCTCATCCAAAATCAAGAATGGAGCATCCTCTATCATACCACGAGCAATAGTAAGAAGTTGTCTTTGCCCTGCAGAAACAGTATCATTTTGACTAATATCAGTATCAAATCCCTGAGGTAAAGTCTTAATAAAATGAGTAAGTCCTACAGTATCACAAACCTCATTAATCTTATCATCACTAATATCAACTCTATTATAAACAATATTTTCCTTCACTGTACCGCTAAACAACCAAGTATCCTGAAGAACCATAGTAAATAGAGAATGAATATTCTCTCTAGAAAGTTCCTTAGTTGAAACTCCATCTATCAAAATATCACCTGAATTAATTTCATAAAACTTCATAAGCAAATTAACCATAGTAGTCTTCCCTGCTCCAGTTGGTCCCACAATAGCAATCTTTTGACCAGACGATGCCTTAGCGCTAAAATCATTAATAATAACTCTAGACTCATCATATCCAAACTTAACATTCTTAAATTCAATATTACCTTTAACATCAGCCTTATCTAACACTTTAACTATATTATGTTGATCATCCATTTCTTCCTCATCAAGAAATTCAAACACTCTCTCACTAGCAGCAGCCGTACTTTGCAAACTATTCATAGCCTGAGCGATCTCTGCCAAAGGAGAAGTGAACAACCTAACATAAGTAATAAAAGCAACAATAACACCAAAAGTAATACTACCATTAATAGTAAGAAGAGCACCAACAATACAAACTGCTACATACCCAAAATTACCAATAAACATCATCATAGGTTGCATAATACCTGCTAAAAATTGACTCTTTCTATTAGCATCATAAACCTTTTTATTAATATCATCAAACTTTTCATTAGAAACAGCCTTACCATTATAAGCCTTAACCACTAATAAACCAGAATAAACTTCCTCTATATGAGAATTAAGTTTTCCAAGTTCCTCTTGCCTAGCCCTAAAATATTTTTGAGACTTACTTAAAATAATAAACATAAATACAAAACCAATCAAACTAGCCACAATAGCAGTAATTGCCATCAAATAATTAGTAACAAACATCATCAAAACAGTACCAAACAAAAGAGTAGTCGCACTAACCAAAGTTGCTAAAGACTGATTCATACTTTGAGCAATAGTATCAACATCATTAGTAACCCTTGAAAGAACATCTCCAGTTTGATTCCTATCAAAATACTTTAAAGGTAGACGATTAATCTTAAAAGAAATTCTATTTCTAAGTTTTCTAGCAAAATTATTAGACACAACAGTCATAATAATACCTTGAAAGAAATTAAGCAAAGCACTGATCAAATATAAACATCCCAAAAATATAGAAATCTTCTTAACCCTATCTAAATTCATAAAAGGCTTAACTGCTTCTCTAATAGACTCAGGACATTCATCAATACTTTTATATAACTCATTAACATCGTTTTTATTTTGAAGACCACTTAAAACGCTCATAAACTTAAGTTGATCATCAGTACTAATAACAACTTTTTCAACACTAAACTTTGGCAAAATAATTTCAAGCGTATTCTTAGAAAGACCCATCAAGTCATTTATAAATTCTTCACTAGACTTACTACTAGAATTAGTCATAACTGTCAAAAACTCATTCTTTTCCAAATCATTCAATTTATAACTACTAATAACCTCATTAACATTAATATTAGCAAACTTATTATTAACAGTATTAACAATACTCTCAAATTTTTCTTGATTAACAACAAGCCCACTTGAAATAGTATCAGTTAATTTAGAAAGTTGATTAGGTGCGACAATAGAAAGAACACTACCACTAACAGCAAAAACCAAAGCAATAAAAATCAAAATTCTAAAACTTCTAAGTTCAGTAAAGAGCCTTTTAATAGATTGTCCAAAATTCTTTGACTGTTCCATGCCTCCTCTTCTATTCATTATTTAATTCCTCCTCTGAAAGTTGTGAAAGGGCTATTTGCTTATAAACCTCACAACTATTTAAAAGTTCTTTATGTGTTCCCATACCGACACAATTCCCACTATCTAACACCAAAATCTTATCAGCATTCATAATAGTACCAATTCTTTGAGCAACTATCAAACAAGTAGCATTCTTAGTATGTTTCTTAAGTTCCTTACGAAGAGTCAAATCAGTCTTATAATCAAGAGCAGAAAAACTATCATCAAAAATATAAATCTCTGGATCTCTTGCAATCGCACGAGCTATAGCCAATCTTTGCTTTTGACCACCTGACACATTATTACCACCTTGAGCAATATGAGCATCGTACTTTCCATCCATCTTTTCAACAAAATCCGATCCTTGTGCTATCTTAACTGCCTTCTTAATATCATTTTCACTCTTATCCCCACGACCATTGTCACCATAAGCAACATTAAACTTTACAGTACCATCAAACATAACTGCTTTTTGAGGGACATAACCAATCTTATTATGAAGAACATCTTGCTTATAATCCTTAACATTAACTCCATCAATCAAGATTTCACCCTCAGTAACATCATAAAATCTAGGCACTAAATTAATAAGAGTACTCTTACCACTTCCAGTACTACCGATAAATGCAACTGTATCTCCCTTATTTGCCTTAAAAGAAATATTTTTAAGTAAACACTCTTCAGCATCTGGGTACTTAAAACTAACATTCTTAAACTCAACAACACCAACTAAACCAGTATCAACCTCATCAACATCTCCATCCTTAATACTAATATCACTTTCCATAACTTCATTAATACGCTCAGCAGAAACTTGAGCCCTTGGAACCATCATAAAAATCATTGCTAACATCAAAAACGACATAATAACTTGCATAGCATAAGAACTAAACACTACCATATCTCCGAACAAAATCAACTTATCAGCCATCAAAGCAGAATCAATAATATGAGCCCCAATAAAATAAATAGCCAAAGTCAAAAAATACATGATCAAATACATAATTGGAGACATAATACTAAAGGCTTTTTGATTAAACAACTGAGTATTAGTCAACTCATCATTAACATCACTAAACTTTTTCTCCTGATACTCTTCCGCATTAAAAGCACGAACAACCCTAATACCTGTAACATTTTCTCTAGTAATACCATTAATCTTATCGATTAACTTTTGAACCTTTTTAAATCTAGGAAGAACAATAACCATAAGAGAAATCACTGTACTCAAAAGAACCAAAACAGCAACTGCCACAACTGCACTCCACTGCCAATTTTTATTCAAAATCTTAGTAATAGCCCACACAGCCGTAATAGGTGCTTTAATAATTAACTGTAATCCCATAGAAATAAGCATTTGAATTTGAGTAATATCATTAGTAGTTCTAGTAATTAAACTACTAGTAGAAAATTGCTTAACCTCATGAATGCCCAATTCCTCAACCTTACTAAACAGTTTCTTTCTAACCTTCATAGAAAAATTAGCAGAAATATTAGAAGCAGTATACCCCACAATAATCGCAGAAGTCAAACTACCTAATGCACACAAAAGCATATATCCACCATTCAAAAGAATATCTTTAATACTGCTTCCTTCAGTTTGAACCAAAACAGTAATTTGTGACATATAATCAGGCAATCTCAAATCAAGCCAAACTTGTCCAACTATCAAAAAAATAACAAACAAAATTAACAAAACATCTTTCTTACTAAAATTCTTAAAAATCTTAAACATATAATTTACCTCCTTGAAACTTACTATTAGATAATAACTTAAAATCAAATAACCAAAACTTATTACGAACACAAAAATTATATAGTTATATAAAAACAAAGTCAATAACTATTATATTACAATTACTGTTATTTAGCACAAATTTTACAAAAATTTCACAAATGTAAAAGTCACGTAAAAACAACAAAGAAACTTGTAAAATTTTACGCTTTTATTTTTCATAAAAATAAATAAAAGCATTTTAGGCTACTTTTGTCGAATAAAGAAGTAGAGGGGAAAAACAAACCCTCTAGAAAGGAGAAGAAAAATGAATAAAAGTGAATTACAAGCCGTACAAGGCGGCATGATATTTTTACCATTCAAAAACGTACTTACAAAAGCAGCAAGTATGGTCTACAAAGTAGTAAAAATGATCTTAGGCTAAAACTTAAAAAGCAGGTTCTTAAAAACATACATAAAAAAACATCATAATAAAAAAGGACCTACATCGTATATTTGAGAACCATAATTTTTAAGTCAAAAATAAAAACTGTTATGACCCATAGCAGTTTTTTTAGAATATTCTATAAATTCTTCCACAAAGAGTGTTTATTACAAAAAGCATAAACCTCTAAACCTTGTTCAAAAGGAACAACACACTCAGGCTTTTCACCTGGATTAAAACTAATCAGCCTAGAATTCTTATTACTAATAACAAGAATCCATTTAATATAATGATCCACATCCATAGGATGTTCAACCTCACCTACTCTAATAAAAACTTGATCATCTTCGATTTGAAGAACAGGTCTATGCTTAACATCTCCGTCTCCACTCATAACTAAAACTTCAGACAAAGGCTCACTACAACAAGACAAAAGTCTTTCATTACCTTCCAAAACAGTAACAATATTCCCACATTTATTACACATTAAAATTCTCATACACTATCTCCTTATTAAGGATATTATACAACATAAAAAATAAAAATTCCACAAAATTATATGCACAAACAAAAATAAACATTATAAAAAAGTTTTACATTTTATGATATAATATATACAAAGTAGGAGTAAAAAATGAAAAAAGAAACCAAAACAAAAGATGCTAAAGAAAGCACAAAAATATTTGCAAAAGGACTATGTTGGCAAAAATTATTAATAATATTCATAATAGGATGCCTATTCGGAAACTACTATGAAATGATATTAAACCTAGTAAGACACTACCTTAGAGACGGATCAATATTTTGGGAAGTAAGAAGAGGGTTCATATACTTTCCACTAAGTCCTGTATACGGAGCAGGAGCAGTATTAATGACATTAGCATTTGCCGAAAAAAATTACAAATGGCATCAAATATTAGTATATGGAGCAGTACTTGGAGGATCATTTGAATACATAATAAGTTTTTTACAAGAAACATTTACTGGAACAGTATCATGGAATTACACAAAATATCCATTAGACATAAATGGAAGAACTACAATACCAATAATGATATTATGGGGAATACTATGTGTAATATTCATAAAACTAATATACCCATACCTAAACAAAATAATAGAAAAAATCCCTTACAAAATAGGAAACACAATTGCAAAAATATTAATAATAATAATCACACTAGACGCAATAATATCATTCACAGCAGTATTACGACAAACACTAAGAAGAGAAGGAATAAAACCAATCACGTTTATAGGAGAAATTTGTGACAAAATATACACTGACGAAAGACTAAAAAAAGCATATCCAAATATGAAAATACCTAAAAGGAACGTGAAAAAATGATATTATACACAGGAATTACAATACTACTAATTGGAATAATTCTAAACCTTTCAAAAAAAATAATTTCAAAATTTAACAAAAACTATCCAACTAAACAAAAAATCGAAAATCCAAATTTTTGTATACTAATACCAGCAAGAAATGAAAGTGCAGTAATAAGCGAACTATTAGAAAGCATAAAAAAACAAACACAAAAAATAGATATGAAAAATATTTATGTAATTATAGAAGACTTAACAGACCCAACATTAAAAATAGTCAAAAACTATGGAGCGACAATAATAATGAGAAAAAAGATTCACCTCAAAAGAAAAGGTTATGCGCTTATGGAAGCGATAGAATACTTAAATGAAAGAAAAAAATATTATGACGCTTACTTTATATTTGATGCAGACAACATATTAAACAAAGACTATTTAAAAAATATGACTGAAACCTACAAAAGTGGCTACGACATTGGTATAGGCTATAGAAACATAAAAAACGGAAATGCAAATGCTATCTCAGCCTCATCAAGTTTAATATTCTCAATAATCAATACGATAGGAAACCAAAGAAAATCAAAACACACCCTCAACAGCACGATATCAGGAACAGGATTTTACATAAATGGAAAACATATAAAAGAGTGGAAAACATATCCATTCCACACACTTACTGAAGATTATGAACTAACACTATATGCAATAACAAACAACATGACAACATACTACAATACAAAAGCAATATACTATGATGAACAACCAGAAAGTTATAAACAATACAAAACACAAAGAACAAGATGGATAAAAGGATACTTTGAAGCAAGAAAAATTTACAACAAAAAATTAAGAAAACAACTAAAATTTTCTAATAAAAACATTGGCTCAGTATATAATGAACTAATTGGAATATGGGATATCATAATAATCATAATCGGACTTATACTAATAATAATTAACACGATCATAAACAGCATAACAAAAACAATAATAAGTAATTTACTAGTATTAATCCTAACAATATACTTAATTCTAATAACCATAACTATTTACCTACTAATAAAAGAGCAAAAAAGATTTAAACTAACAAAAAAAATATTTATAAAATCCATATTTCTACATCCAATATTACTAATAACATATATACCATGTGCGATAGAAGCCATACTTACAAAAAATCTAGAATGGAAACCAATAGAACATAAAGGCAAAAAAATAAATTAAAAAATTAATGTTAATAACTTAACACTTACACACAAAAAAGTTTCTAAGAAAAAATCCTAGAAACTTTTTTACATAGTTAAAAACTAATTATTTACAAGTAAAACCTTGACCTTCCAATGCTTCCTTAGTATCGTCATAACTAGCCTTAGACTCACCTAATTTTAAATCTTTAAAAAATTTACTTTCAGCATCAGCAGTAAGTTTCAACCCTTTTTCAGACTCTTCAACTTTAAAAGTTTGTGCTTCAAAAGAACTCTTTAATAACTCTTTTTGTTCTTGTAAAGATTCAGGAATTTCAACATCCATAGTCATATTCATATCTTCAACAGTTTTCCCATCAAATTTTATAACTACTTCAGAGTCCATCTTCACACCATTTTGAGTTTGACTCATAGTACAAGTTAACTCTTTCTTACCACAACCAGTTAAAACTAAAATAGTAACTAAAGATAATAAAACTAATTTACCACTCTTCATAGTACACCTCCTCTTACCATTCAATATTAACATTTTATGAAAATTTTTTCAATAGCATTCAAAAAAATCTAAAAAATACTAAAATTAATTTACATTAAACTTACTCCCAATTTTCATACCACATTCTACAAGAGTTTCCACATCTTCAGCAGTATTTTTTAAAATATCATCATCTAAAACTACCATATTCTTCTTAACCAACAAAACTATAGTAGAACCACCGAACTCAAAATGACCCTTTTCCTCTCCTCTTTTAAATTGCCACTCTCCATGATAATTGCAAATCTTTCCAACTAACATTGCACCGACTTCTATTTGAACAACATCTCCAAAATTTTGAGTTCTCAAAAGAGTATACTCCCTAGAATTTCTTTTATAAACAGGCTTACTTTCCAAAGCAATAGGCCTCACAGTATGCAAAATACCAGGTATCTTAACATTTCTAGACTTAGAACCATTATCAATATAAACATATCTATGATAATCTTTAGGTCTTAACCTAAAAATCATAATATAACCATCCTTAAAATCATTACAAATAGAATCACCATTCAACAAATCACTAACAGTATAATAAGAATTCTTTATCTTAAAATCACTATTCTCACCTATCTTATAAACTAACAACTTAGCATCACAAGGAGAAATAAAACTATTAGAATTATAATCAATATGAATAAATTCACGTTTCTTCAATCTAGTAAAAAATTCATTAAAACTACTAAAATCACTTTTTTCAAACAAACTCAAATCAATATTATTCTCCAAAACAAACTTTTTAATCATATGATTTGACAAAGAACTATTCAAATACAAAGCACTCATCTTAGAGACAAAAGGACAAGCCAAAACTCTAGCAATCAACCTACCAAACTCATTACCATACAAAAACTTCATAAACTTAGTATCCTTATCAATATCTAACTTACCATTTCTATCTCTACCTACTATAACCATAATTTACATCCTCATTTTCCCTTATATTCCTCTAAAGAACTAAACAATTTCACAATATTTTTTTCAGGAATCAACATATTAATATCCTTATTAATTGTAAAAAGAAAATCTCTAGTATCATGTTTAAATTCTTCGCCATCAATAACCCAACTAGGAGGTATTTGATCAAAAATAATTCTAAACCTATTAGTCTTAAAAACCTCTAAACCAGGCATACTCTTAACTTCCCCTGCAAGAATTTTAGTTCCAATAAGAGCAAGCTCAGCTTTAGACTTAGCTGTACAAAGAACGACTTCAAACATATCATCATCTAATTTAACATCCTTATAAATATTATTAAAACCACCCATTCTACAAGTATTAGAAACAAATACAAAAGAATAAGTACCACTAACAACTTTATCATCCACTTCATAAGTCAAATCAAATAACCTAACCTTATCTTTAAGTTCAACCAAAGTATGCATAAAATATGCAAGCCTACCAAATTTTTTCTTAAGTTTTCTAGGAGTATTAAAAGAAGCATCCACATAACTACCAATACATGCAACATAAACAAAAGGTTTACCATTTAACATACAAACATCTATATTTCTAACACTGCCATCGCACAACATCTGTGCATTCACAACCATATCTTTAGTAAATCCATACATACTACCAACATCATTAACAGTACCCACTGGCAAATGACCCATAAGCAACTTTTTATCTCTAGCCAAATTTCCAGTAACACCTTCATTTAAAGTACCATCTCCACCACAACATATAACTAACTCAGTATCATCAGACAAATCTTTAATAATATTAATCGCATCCTTAGGACCTTTAGTAGGACATAATCTTGCCTCATATCCATTTATTTCTAAAATAGAAGGTAACATTTTTATATCTTTTTTATCTCTAGATTTACCACTTTCCGGATTATAAACTACTGCACATTTCTTCATATAATCACCCTAAAATATAATTTTATTATACTAGTTTTATTATATATTTTCAATTATTCTACTGTCTACTATACACTTCTTTTTAAAACTTTTTCATAATAAGAATTAACTTCATCTAAATCTTCATATCCTAATCCAAAATTTTCATATCACTACGTGAAACTCCTAAAAATTTAGCATTTTGCATAACTCTACCAGTCAAATCTATCTTCCAAGGCATAGTTTTTCCTATTTCATAAACTGCCAAATAAAAGTTACTTCTATCTACATCAAATCGTGCTCCATATATAGGACACTGAGTAGGAAAGATAAAAATTTCTCCTTCCTGAGTAGTAAAAGAAATACCATAATGTTCTCCTCCAAATACTACTCCTAAAGAATCACTTAAATATTCAAAATTTTCCCCAACATAAAATCTATTACCATCCTTAGCATCATCCAATATATAAATAGGATTATCATATTTAAAATAAATCATATTAACACTTCCTAAACATAAACTATTTTAACATTAAGAATTATTTTCGTAAAAAAAAAGCCATAGAATTTAATTCTACAACTTTAATTACTTGAAAGTTTTACTTTAACTTTTTCTTCTTTACCATCTCTAAGAACAGTTATCTCTATAGTTTCATCAGGAGAATAACTATAAAGCCTATATCTAAACTCAGCAATATCACTAACCCAGTCATCACCGACCTTAACAATAATATCACCACGTATCAAACCTGCCTTATCACCAGGACTACCACTTTCAATTTCAACAACCACAACACCATCTTGAACATCTTTATCTATTCTAAGACCAGCATAAGCAAGTTGCATAGTACTACTAGCATTCAACATACTAACCCCAATATAAGGTCTACTAATACTGCCCTTTTCTCTTAGACTATTAGCATAACTAACTGCATCTTCAATCGGAATAGAAAATCCTATACCTTCGATAGTATCCTTAACAATCTTTAAAGAATTAATACCAATAACCTCACCATTAGCATTACACAAAGGACCACCACTATTTCCAGGATTAATAGCCGCATCCGTTTGCATAACATTCATAATCCAATCAGCCTGACTAGAATTAACATTCACAGAAACAAGTCTATCCTTACCACTAAGAATACCTCTTGTAACAGTTCCTCTGAAATCTATTCCCATTGGACTACCGATAGTAAAAACAGTATCTCCAACTTTCATATCATTACTCTTACCGATATCAGCAACACTTTTAATATCTTCCTTAGGAATTCTAAGAACAGCAATATCAGCATACTGATCACTACCAACTACACTAGCAGTACCTTCACTATCATCACTATAAGTTATCTTAATATCACCAGCATCCTCAATAACGTGATGATTAGTCATAATATAACCAAAATCTTCATCCTGATCATACACAAATCCAGTTCCCGTACTAACTAAATTTTTTCCACTATAAACCTCAATAACAACAACTGCATCTTTAATCTTATCTACAGCCGCGCTAATTCCAGTATCAGTAATATTTACATTTTCCTCTCTAATAGTTTTAACAACAGTTTTAGGATACAAATAGAGAACGCCAAACATAACCCCTGCACCCATAACAAAACATAACAAACCTAATAAAACATAAATAATCTTTTTTCTCAAACTCATCTCATCCTTCCATATACATAATATCTCTATAATTAGGTGGAAACCCCATCTTATCTAAAACATCATCTAAAGTAATAGTATGCAACTTTCCACAAAGTCTATCAAACTCATAATTAATTTCATTCATCATCATTTTAAAATCCACAGAAGTAAGGAGAAATTTCAAAATAATAATAAGAGCAAAAATATCATTTTTACCATAAATATATTCATCATTAGTTTTATCAATATTTAACAAATTATGATACTTATTATCAGGAATAACTCTCTGAGTAAAATGATCAAAAACAATATCTTCATGAGCACACAAATTTCTATAATTAGCAAGAATTGGCAAAAACACTTCCATTTCCTCAGGAGTAATATGATAAATATTTGCTATCTCTTCCTTATTATGATACTTAAGTACACTAAACATCTCGCTCATAATACCAAAACTAATAACCTTAATACCAATCCAAAGAGGGATATAACCATAATTATCCATATAATGACTAGTCGCTCCATGATTTTTACCATTTATTCTAAACTGTCTCTTAATTTTCCTAACCAAATCATTAATCTGACGACTCTTTTCCTTACTAGTATCAAAGTTTCTACTATTCAAATAATCTTTCTCTTTATAACCATAATCTTTACTTAAAACATAACTAAAAATAGATTTATAGTTATTCTCAACAATAAGTATATTCTTAAATATAATATTTCTAAACATTCTATCAAACACGAAAAGACTATACAATTCTTCAAAAGTAGATCCATCCTTAAACTTTCTAGACGTATCATGCTTAACAAACAAATGCCTATAACCCATGATAAAGAAATAATTTTCACGAAGCAAAATCTCCTTAGCATACTCTTCATCATTAACTAAAAGCCCCTTATCCTTTAAAATATTAATTTGCTCATCTAAATTTTTAAAAACTTTATTTGCCAACCCTCGTCACCTGAATAAATTCTATCATAAACTTAACGCTTTAACCATATATTTCACACAATTTTCTTTTTAAAATACACATTTTATGTTAATATTATGCTAGGAGGGATAAAACATGAATGACACAAGTAACATTATACAAACATTTGAAAAAGAAATATACAGGAGTTACATCTTTGAAACAATTAACTGCCTAGAAAAACTTTATGACAGAGACAATGGATATATAGTTGGAAAAGCAACACTAGTACCATTAGAAAATGGAAAAATAAAAATAAGTGTACCAATTTCTAAAAAGCAAATAATAGAAGGAACACATGAAGAAGTATTTGTAAAGTCATGTTCACCAAGTGATGTATCAAGTATAATTGAAGGACTAACAAACACATACACAAAAGACTCAGGGTGGACTATTGGAGAAAGAGACATAATAGAAGTTGACGAATTTTCTTCAGTTGTAAGAGTAGAACTAAAAAAAGCCGCTAAAGGCCCATTTCTTAATAACTAGTATAATCTAGTTTTTTTTAATTTATTAATATGCTTTTCTAAACTATCATCTAATTCTACGGTTCCATAATCATGAACATTTTCCACAAATGTACCACTAGTTCCAATATAACTTTTCCATTTATCATGCTTATCACTTAATTCAAACTTTGGTAATCCAAACTCTTCCAAGAAAACTGCCATTAGTTTATCATCATCAAGCAAAATTGGATACTTTTGTTCTAAATTTTTACAAAATTCTTTTCTTTCTCTAGTATCATATCTAAAAAATAAATTGATGCCTATATTCTTCCATTAAAAACTTCGCAACTTTTTCCATATAACCACCTCATATCACTTCCAAAACACAAACAAAAAGTCCGAAATAAATCGGACCCAAATTATCTCTTACTAAATTGTGGAGCACGTCTTGCCTTCTTAAGACCGTATTTCTTACGTTCTTTAATTCTAGCATCTCTAGTTATCATACCAGCACCCTTTAAAGTAGGTCTATAAGCTTCACTATTAACTTCTAATAAAGCTCTAGCAATGCCTAATCTAGTCGCACCAGTTTGACCATCAAAACCTCCACCTTTAACTGTCACTTCAATATCAAAATCACTTTCAGTTCCAGTAAGAACAAGAGGTTGTTTCAAATCCATAACTAAAGTTTCATAAGGGAAATAATCATTAACATCAATACCATTAACAGTAATATTTCCTTTACCACTTACTAAAACAACTTGTGCTACTGCTCTTTTTCTTCTACCAGTAGCAGTATATTTCTTTGCCTCTGCCATAGTTTCCTCCTATAAATCTATTCTTTGTGGTTTCTGAGCTTCATGCTTATGTTCACTACCTTCATAAACATAAAGATTTCTAAACATATCTCTTCCCAATCTATTCTTAGGAAGCATTCCTTTAATTGCTCTTTCTACCATTTCAATTGGATATTTCTCTTTCATAACTTTAGCAGTTCTTTCTCTCAAACCACCAGGATATCCACTATGATTATAATAAACTTTCTTATCAAGTTTATCTCCAGTAAGATTAACCTTACCAGCATTGATGATAACAACTGCATCTCCGCAATTAACATGAGGAGTAAAAGTAGGTTTATGCTTACCACGTAAAATATGCGCAGCCTTACTAGCGACTCTACCCAAATTTTGTCCCTCAGCATCAATAACGAACCATTTAGTGTCAACATCTTCTTTTCTTAACATAAATGTTTTCATATATAATATATCTCCTTCTATATTCCTTAAATATTATGCCTTCCCACAGCATTAATACCAAGAACAATAAAAATGTACCAAGTATCATTATACTATAAAGTTTCACAAAGTCAAACAAAATTTCTAAACTTTCGTAAAAAACACTAATAATTGATACCAAAATCATCATAAAAACCAAAGTAAAGAGTAAAATTAGATAGTTGACATAAAACTGCATATATTATAAAATAAACATATGATAAAAAGAGTAAGAAGTTGGAGGAAAAAAACTTATGAAACAAAAAAATAAAAAAGGATTAATAATTACTTTAATCATACTAATAATTACATGTATATTATGTGGAACAGTAGGATTCCTAGAAAGCAAAAAAGAGGATGATCCAAAAGACAAAGATAAAAACAAAAACTATAAAGTAACATACATGTACTATATAGACAATGAAAAAGTTGATGAATTACCTGAAAAAGAAGAATTAAAAGTTATAAATCCAGATTTTGAAGGAGCAGAAGATGACACATTAGTTTATCAATTTGAAAAAGCAGCATGTACAAATATAAAAACACCAAATGAAAATGGAACATGGGATGACGAAGAATGGGAATTCACACCACCTGAACTAACAAATAATTCAACATGTAGACTATATTTTCTAAAAAGCCTACACAAAGTAACAGTCAAAGCAAGTAATGGAGAATTACCAAACAAAGAAAATGAACAAGAATTTGATGCATTAATAAATGATGAAACAATAGTAATAGTTAAACCTAAAGAAGGTTACAAATACGATAGTGAAATCAAAGCAACATGTACAAATGGAGCAAAAGCAGAATATGACGAAACAACAGGAGACTTAAAAATAACTGATGTAACAAAAGATTCAACTTGTACAATACCTTTCAAAATAAGTGATTATACTGTAGAAATAGAAGCAAACTTTGGAACAATAACTGGAGAAAGATCTAAAACAGTAAATCATGGTGGAAATGTAGAATTTGAAATCAAAGAAGCCGAAAACTACATATATGATGATTACACTTGTACAAACGACCAAAAAGCATCATTTGTAAATGGAAAACTTACAGTTAGAGAAGTTACAAACAATACTAAATGTACAGTAACATTCAAACCTAAAAAATTATCAGTAACTCTTACTATAGAAGGAGGAAAACTTGACAGTGGATATTCTAGTCCATTAGAAGTATCAGAAGGACAAACAGCCACATTCATAGTAAAAGCTAACGAAGGATTCAGTTACTCTAATATGAACGTAGATTGCGATGGAAGTACAAAAGGAGACTATCAATCAACTGGAGATTCTGCAATAGTTAAAATATATGATGTAAAAACAAATGCAATATGTAAAGTTACACTTAAGAAAGTAGCAGATTAGAAAAAACTAATTTGCTTTTTTTCATATATAAAAGTATAATTAACACATGAAGTGGAAAATAGGAAATATAACAATTAAAAATCAAATCGTATTTGCGCCCATGGCAGGAGTCTCTAACATAAGTTATAGAACAATAATCAAAGAAATGGGGGCCGGATTAATATACTCAGAAATGATATCATCTACAGGAATAACATATGGAAGCAAAAAAACTATTGACCTCATAAATTTCAACGATGAAGAAAGACCAATAAGTATACAAATATTTGGACACGATGTAAATTCATTTGTAACTGCAGCCAAATATATAGAAGAAAACTTTCATCCTGACATAATAGATATCAACATGGGATGTCCTGTACCAAAAGTCGCAATCAAAAGCCAAGCAGGAAGTGCATTACTAAAAAATCCAGACAAAATATACGAAATAGTAAAAAATGTAGTAGAAAACACAAACACACCTATAACAGTAAAAATAAGAAGTGGATGGGACGAATCAAACATAAATGCTATAGAAATAGCAAAAAAAATAGAACAAGCCGGAGCATCTGCGATTGCTATTCATGCAAGAACTAGAAGTCAAGGATACAGTGGAACAGCAAATTGGAACATAATAAAACAAGTAAAAGAAAATGTAAAAATACCTGTCATTGGAAATGGAGATATCAAAACAATCGAAGATGCAAAAAAAATGTTAGAAACAACAAAATGTGATGCGATTATGATAGGCCGTGCAACTTTAGGAAACCCTTGGATTATCAAAGAATGTGTAGAATATATAGAAAACAACAATATAATTTCGACACCAACACCAAAAGACAAAATAAATATGATAAAAAGACACTACGAACTATTAAAAAAATATGAAAACACAAATGTAGCATTACTAGAAATAAGAACACATGCGTTATGGTATCTAAAAGGCATTCCAAATGTAAAAGAAATAAAAAATAAAATAGTAACTTGCAAAACAGAAGAAGAATTCATGAACACTTTAAAAAATATAGAAAAAATAGCAAAAAACTAGACATAATTTACTAATTAATGTATAATATAATTACTGAAGAAGAAATTCTTCATCTTAGGTCTGAACAGCATTACAACGTAAGTTGAGATATAAGTCTGGTAAGGACCCGACCGGGACTAGTGTAAACGCTAGTAAGAAGACTGCTCTTGTGGAGTGGTTTTTCTTTTTATTTAAATCTTTTATTTTTAAGCAAATTAATAATTTCCTTTATCTTTTTATCATTAAAAAAATCTTTTTCACTCCTATTAAATGAAATTTTATTCTTTATTTTATAACATAATTTATCTATTACAGTAAGCATATCTGCTACTTGAAATATCCTATTATCTTCATGATCAAAATCGGATACTAACTCTATATTATCAAACATTAAAAACGCATCCATTATAATATCACTCAAACTATCTTGTCCATTATCATAATATACAATTACTTTTTTAAAAGAAGATATATATTTATAGTTATGTTGTATAATCTTTGCCATTTCGTCCTTCAACTTTTTCTTTAATTGTAATCTTGTATTAGAATATCTTTTATCAACAACGATACTCTTCAACTTAATATCTATCTTCCTAGCGAAATTATAAAATGTATAAAAAATACTTTTTCTATTCTTTAAATCAAACTTATTATTCATTTTTTCTAGAAACAAGTAAAGCTGTATGTACCATTCCATTATGTCCCAACTCTAAAAGTCTCTTATTAAGAAAACTTACATCTTTATCTATAGAATTAATATCATTATAAAAAACAAAAGAAACAACATATAACAATGAACTTCCATCACTAAAACCAAAGTCACCACTTTCATCTATATAAATATGCAAAATATTATTACCATTCATCGATTCACTCCCCACTGAAAATAAAATTCACAAAGTATCTCTTATAATATCGCACATCACAACATTAATCAACAATTTTGAATTAACAATTGACAATTACAAATAAGTATTATAAAATGTAGCCATAAATCAATGAGAAAGACGAGTAATATTAGAAACTATTTATAGAAAGCCAAGTAAGATGGAAATTGGTAACAAGACTAATGTGAATAAAAACTTTCGAGTGGCATTAAGCCCGGCTAAAAACCGTTATAAATAAAGAGTTCAAGTTATTGATAAAAAAGGGTGGTACCACGTACTAACTGTTCGTCCCTTATTATTAATAACTTTTTTATTAGGAGGAGAAGAGAAAATGAGAGAACTAACAGAACAAGAAATAGTAAGAAGGGAAAAATTAAAAAACATAGCTGAAGTATGTAATCCTTACCCTGAAAAATTTGAGCGCACACATACATTAAAAGAAGCACAAAACCTTAATGATGGAGAAACAAACATATCATTAGCGGGGAGAATAGTATTCATGAGAAAAATGGGAAAACTAAGTTTCATAAAAATAAGAGATTTAGAAGGAAGTATGCAACTAGAACTTAAAATAGACTTAGTAGGAGAAGAAAAATATGACTTCTTCAAAAAACTAATCGACACAGGCGACTTTATAGGTGCGACTGGAGAAATATTTACAACACAAACAGGAGAAAAAACACTTAGAATACACTCATACGAATTTCTAGGAAAAGCACTAAGACCATTACCAGAAAAATTCCATGGACTACAAGACACTGAAATAAAATATAGACAAAGATACGTTGACCTAATAACAAATGAAGAATCAAGAAATATATTTTTAGGAAGAAGCAAATTTTATTCATTCCTACACAAATACCTTGGAGAAAATGGATTCTTACAAGTAGAAACCCCAATACTTCAAACGGCTGTATCTGGAGCATCAGCTAAACCATTCTTCACACATCACAATGCACTAGACATAGACTGTAACCTAAGAATTGCACCAGAAATATATTTAAAAGAATGTATTGCTGGAGGATTCGACAAAGTATACGAAATATCTAAATGCTTTAGAAACGAAGGAATGGACACAGAACACTTACAAGAATTCACTCAAGTAGAATGGTATGCATCTTACTGGAACTTTGAAGACAATATCAAATTCTATACTAACTTTATAAAAGAACTACTTAAAGAACTAACTGGCGGAACCGCTATAGAATATCAAGGAAACACACTTGACTTTGGAAAAGAAGAATGGAATAAGATCAATTACTGTGAAGAAATGAATAAAGTGTTTGATTTTGATTTTCTAAAAATTGAAGAACCAGAAGAATTAAAACAAAAAATAATAGAAAAAGGACTATTCACAATGGCTGAATTAGAAGACTACCATTCACTAAGCCAAATAATAGATTTTGTATACAAAAATAAAATTCGTAAAAACATAATCGAACCGACAATAATTTATAACTATCCAGCAGTACTTATCCCCTTAGCAAGAAGAAATGATAAAGACTCAAAAAGAATAGATGTTTTCCAAGTAATCGCAGGTGGAACTGAACTTTGTAAAGCATACTCAGAATTAGTTAATCCGCAAACACAAAGAGAAACATTTGAAGAACAACTAAAAGCTAAAAGCCAAGGCGATGATGAAACTATGGACCTAGACGAAAACTTCTTATTAGCAATGGAACAAGGAATGCCACCAATATCAGGACTAGGGTTCGGAATAGATAGACTAATGATGTTAATATACAATACTGATTCTATAAGAGACGTTGTCTTATTCCCACTTATGAAGCCAGAAAATAATAATTAAAGGAAGAGAAAATGAAAATAAAATTACTAGAATATTTAAAAAGACAAATAAAAGGAAGAGAACAAAAACAAGAAACACAACAAACTTATAATATGGAAAATATAGAAGTAATCATTGAAAATGACACTGGTTTATTTGAAAATGAAGTAGAAATTATAAAACAAAATGCCATAATATTATATGAAAACAAACTAGTAGAAACTATAGAAGATGGAATAATAATTACTGCTGTAATATTTAGAGGTTTAAAACGCAAAAAAGTAGAAAAAGACAAAAACGGAAAAATTACTATAACATTACTAGATGCAAGCAATCAAAAGGTTCTAAAAAAAGAATAATTTACTATAGAGTTAATAAATGTTATAATATACAACCAAGGGGAAAAGTAAAAAATGGAAAAATTAACTTTATATGAAAAATTAGGAGCACTTAAATTTAAAAAAGTAGTCTTAAAATTAGAAGAATTAAAATTTAAAATACCAAAACCTTTTTATTTAATAAATTTGAATGATAAAATATTAGATAAAAAACTAAAGAAAATGTTAAAAAAAGAAACAAACGAAGAAAAAAAGAAAATATTAATAAGATACTTTAACAAAGAAAAGTTAAGAGCAAGAATAGAATATAACAACAAAGAAAATAGAAACTATCACTTTAACGCATTAAATCCTAGAGAAACACTTAATTATCTCAACATTAACAAAAATATTCATATAAATGGAATTAAATCTAACTTATTATATGTTTCTATTTCAATAGTTGGAATAATCTTCATAAAAAGCATTATTATCCCTTTAATAATATCAATTTGTTTTAACCTAATTAGTATATTTATAAACTTTGAGTGTATTAATTTACAAAATTATAATATAACTAGAATAGAACAAAAACTAGAGAAACTAAGCAAAATTAGAAAACAAAAATTAAATCAAAAAATTAAACTATACAGAGAAATTTCAAAATCTCTAGCACTTCTCTTAGAAAGAGATAAAAAAATACCTAGCAAAGAAGACATTATCGAATGTATACAAACAGAAGAAGAAATAATAGAATTAAAACAATTAATTGAAAATACAATTCATTTATATTTGGAGGGAACAGTACTTTGATTTTAGGAACTGCATCATCTCCATCAATATCTACAACTTTTTCCGATGAAACCTTACAATCATTTTTTTCTGAAGACTCACCATCTAGTTCTTCATATTTAACTATAAGTTCTGTAAGTTCAGCACTTATGAATAATGCTAATGCAATGAACGTTGAAACACAAGTAGAAGATACACAAATGATCATAGAATCAATGAGCATAGAAGAATTAAACGAACTTAAAGACTTGATAGAAGAAAAAGAAAACACTCTAACACTATATAAACGCTAATACTTATATAGTGTTTTTTATTTAAATTTGTAATTTTTGTGAAACTAACATAAAAACTTGTAAAACTTGACATCTTTAGTGTATAATTGTAACAGGAGGTAATAAGAAAATGAAAACGAACGCTAAGTTCAAAATGATTGCAAGCATTGCGTCAGTCATACTAATAATTGTAGGAATGTTTGTTCCAAGCAATATTGGAATGCCGATGGAAATAATAGGAATGACAACTATATTTATACTTTCCATAATAAAATGGATTGTACCATCAGAAAAAAATACAATTCTAAAATTATTAGGAATAATAGTGCTTTACCTAGGAGCACTAAGTTGGGTAATACCAGCAGCGACATTCCAATACGGAGAATTTCAAAGTTTAGGATTAGAAAGGATGACACTATTTAATCTAATAGACTATCCATACCTATCAATACAATTCTTCTTACAACCAATGCTATTCATATTTGCGGTTGGAGGATTATATGGAATATTGTCTGAAACAGGAAAATTCAGAAATGTTTTAGACAAAATAGTCAAAAAATTAAAAGGAAAAGAAGAATATTTCTTAATAGGATCTTCACTAATACTAACAGTAGTAAGTGCCTTATTCGCGGCTAACGTTGAAAAAGGTGGACTATATGGACCTAACCTAGTATTATTCTTAATAATACCAACAATATCAGCAATAATACTACTAATGGGTTACGATAAAATGACTGCATTTTTAGCAAGTTTTATATCACCAATAATTGGTATAATTGGAGGAATCTACAGTCCAGCAACTAGTTACATAAATGAAGTAGTTGGAAGTGATTACAGCACTGAACTAATATGGAAAATAGCATTATTAGTAATATGCTATGTAATGTACTTATTTGTACTTCTAAAACAAGCAAAAAAATCTAAAGAAAGAAAAATAGAAACAGAGAAAGATACAAAAGAAGAAGTAAATAAAAACAACATTCCTTTAATAGGTGAGAAAAAGCAAAGTAAAAAAGCAAGTTGGCCAATAATGTTAATACTTGGATTACTAATACTAGTAATGATATTAGGAATGTTCAACTGGGAAAAAATATTCAACATTACGCTATTCTCAGACATACACACAAGTATAACTGAATTTGAAATAGGAAATCATAGAATATTTAATTATTTAATCGCAGGAATAACAGCCTTTGGAACATGGACATCACTATCAGAAATAACAGTTTTAACACTAGCAGCAGCATTAATAATAAGTCTTATATACAAGTTAGACTTTGAAACAATAATCACATCATTCACAAAAGGTGTAAAACAAGTATTAAAACCTGTGATAATAATGACATTAGCATACACAATAGTAATAATAACTGCATACAATCCTTTCTTCATGAGCATAACTGATTGGTTAATCAACTCACTAGGTGGAGGAATAATAGATGCTTTAGGAAAAGTAAGTTTCCTAAGTGGTGCTATGGACGTAATAAAACAAATAGTATATATAATAGTTTGTGGACTAGATACTATAATAAGTACAATACTAAACATAGACATACTATATGTAATACAATCAGGATTACCTTACTTAGTAAGTTCATACCCTGAAGCAACAAACTCACTTGCAATCATAACACAATCTTTGCATGGATTAACACTAATAATCGCACCTACATCAGCATTAATGTTAGTAGGGCTTGAATACTTAGGAATCTCATACAAAGAATGGTTAAAAACAAGTTGGAAACTAGTATTACAACTATTAGCAATCATTTTAATAGTAATACTAATAATAGTATTCATATAAAAATATCACGAAAGTGATGTTTTTTTGTATAAAAATTACTTAAAACACACAATATAACATAGAATATAAGAGAGGTGTTTATGAATAAATATACAGAAGAACTAAAAAAAGTTTTAAAAGGAAGCGAAAACGAAGCAATAGAAAACAATGACACACTAGTTGGAACTGAACACGTACTACTAAGTATACTTAAAACAGAGACTAGCATAACAGAAAACCTAAAAAAAGAAGGACTAACATACACCAAAATAAAAAACAAAATACCAAAAGGAAACAAAAAAGAAGATTACATATTTTACAAAAAAGAATTATTAAAAATAATAGAAGACATAATAATCAAAAAAAGTGATTTTGAAAGTGAAATAACACTACCAACACTAATGAGCAAAATTTTAGAAAATAACAACACTACAGCATATAAAATACTAAAATCATTAGAAATAGACATAATAAGTTTAAAAAACAATCTAATAGAAACTGACACAGAAGGCAAAACATTAGTCATAAAAGAACTTGCTACTAATCTAAACGAACTTGCTAAAAAAAACGAATTAGATAAAGTAATAGGAAGAGATAAAGAAATAGAAAGACTAATAGAAGTATTAGCAAGAAAAAACAAAAACAATCCTATACTAATAGGAGAAGCAGGTGTTGGAAAAACTGCGATAGTAGAAGAACTTGCAAGGAAAATAGTAAATGGAGAAGTTCCAGAATTTCTTAAAAATAAAGAAATACTAAACCTAAACATAGCATCAGTAATCGCAGGAACAAAATATAGAGGAGAATTTGAAGAAAAACTAGCAAATATAATAAAAGAATTAGAAAACAATAAAAATCTAATACTATTTATAGACGAAATACATACCATAGTAGGCGCAGGAGGAGCAGAAGGAGCGATAGATGCATCTAACATACTAAAGCCAGCCTTAGCGAGAGGAAAAATAAAATGTATAGGAGCAACCACAAATGCCGAATTCAAAACAAGCATAGAAAAAGACAAAGCACTAGAAAGAAGATTTCAAAAAATTTATATACATGAACCCAACGAAGAAGAAACAAAAAACATACTAAAGAAAATAAAAAAAGACTACGAAAAATTTCACAACGTAATAATACCCGACAAAATATTAGACGAGATGATAAGACTTGTAGGAAAATACATAATAGATAGAAATGAACCCGATAAAAGTATAGACATACTAGACGAAATATGTGCAACTACAAGTATAATAGAAAAAAACAATGAATACAAAAAAATAAACTCAAAAATAGAAGAACTAAACAAAGAGAAAAACAAATATTTAATACAAAAAGACATACTAAATGCTAGTCTAACAAAAGAAAAAATAAACAATTTACAAAACAAACTAGCGCAAACGAAAAAAGAAAAAAACAAAAACAAAGTAACAATGAATACACTCAAAAAAGTATTAGAAAATAAAACTAACAGTAAAATATTTGAATTAGAAGACAAAAAATATCTAACAAACTTAAACACGCAACTAAAAAACATAATAGTTGGACAAAACGAAGCAATAGATAAAATAACAAAAATAACATCTAACTACACAGAAAAAACAACCAACAAACCATACTCTATACTAATAAAAGGAAGCATAGGAACAGGGAAAACAACATTAATAAAAGAATATGCAAAAATACTTAAATATAATCTATTAACACTAGACATGAACGAATTTACGAATGAAATATCAATAAATAAAATAATAGGAAGTCCTGCAGGATATGTAGGATACGATGAAAAAAATACAATATTTGAAAGTCTAAAAAACTTCCCACTATCAATAATTGTAATAGATAACTATGAAACCGCACATAAAGAAGTATCAAATACAATCAACAAAATACTTGAAACAGGAGAACTAAAATTATCAAACAATCAAACAATCAAATTCAACAACACACTATTTATATTTACAACAACAGACACAAAAATAAAAGAAAACATAGGATTTATAAAAAACAATAATGAAAACAAAAGAGAAAACTTTAACACTATAATAGAATTACAAGAACTAAGTTTAGAAAACATAAAAGAAATAATAAAAAGAAAAAACAAAAACATAACTGAAAAAACAATAAATGAAATAATAAATAAATCTAATTACAAACACTATGGAGCAAAACATATAGAAACTCTTATAAATGAAAGTTATATGGAAATTATAGTATAGACAAGCTAAATATGATATAATTTAAAACAAGGAGAGTGTATATGGAAACATTAAGTATATTAGTAATTATATTTTTACCCTTAATCGCACAACTATATATAAGTCTCACATACAAAACAAGTCTAAAAAAAGAAGCAAGCAAAGAACAAACAGGATTTGATGTAGCGAGACAAATACTAGACAAACATGGATTACAGGATGTCTTAATATTAGAAACAAATGGAACATTAACAGATCACTACGATCCATCAAGAAAAGTAGTAAAACTATCAAAAAACATATATAGAGGGACAAATATAGCTGCTAACGCAGTAGCAGCACATGAAGTTGGACATGCCATACAAGACAAAGAAGGTTACACATTTTTAAAAATAAGAAGTCTAATATTCCCAATAGTAAGCATAACATCAAGATTATCTTACATAATAATACTATTAGGATTCTTCTTCGAAGCAACAAACCTAATATGGCTAGGAATAATAACTGTAGGAATAGGCGTAATATTTCAAATAATAACATTACCAGTAGAATTTAATGCATCAAGCCGAGCATTAATCGAACTAAATGAATTAAACCTAGTAAACGAAAAAGACTTAGCAGACATGAGGAAAATGCTTTCGGCAGCAGCATTTACTTATGTAGCAAGTACAATAGCAGAAATATTCCAACTAATGAGACTAATAAACATGGTAAACGATAGAAACTGAAAACCTCAGTTTTTTTCTTTACACTTAAAACAAAAGATTTAAGAACGCTATAAAACTTAAACAAATATCTATAAAGCAAATAATAAATATAATTAACAACTAGATCAAATTCTCCAATATATTCCACTACATAACCACCAAATCCACGTTTAAATTCATAAATACCATAACTTTTAGAATCCTTATTAAAATCCCCACTAATACCACCAAAATCATAAACAGAAAGATTATTACTCAAAGCATAATTAATCATTAAAAACTGCATCTTATACTGAAAATTAAAAGCCATATAATCCTTAAAAGTCCCACCATAAACATAATGCAAACTATTACTATCAACAATAAAAACACCTGCAGTTACTGGAATAAAATCTCTATTATCCATTTTAATCTTATCATATAACTTATCACCTTCAAACGATTTAAGAAACTCGTCCCTAACAAGATAAATAATAAGTAACTTTGCTTTCTCTCTAAAAGACTTCATAATTTGCACATAATAATCCAAAGAACGGTCGTAACAATTATGTCTATTACAAGTATGCTCCATAATAGACTTAAAATCCGATAAATTACTATCATCAACTTCCCTAACAACATACGGATAAATATCACTCTTTCTAATACATCTCTTGCATCTCTTATCCATACCATCAAACAAATTATAACTCTTATCCAAATTCAAATAAAAAGACCACCTAAATTGAATATCATTACTAAACCCAGTAGTAAACCCCATATGCTTATAACCCAAACTTTTTAAAAATTTGACTAACACCATATTATTATTTTCCCCTACTACATTTCCATTCAAATCCCTATCACAATAAGAAATCAAAGGATCCATCTTAAAGAAAAAACCTCCATTAGACTTAACAAACTTCTTAATATTAATTGTAAAAAACTCTAACAAATCCAAATCATTAAAATCACACAAAAAACCTCTAGGAGCATAAAAAATCTTTTTTCCAAAAAAGACATTCTTAGAAAGTAGCAAAGAAGCAGCAACAAACTTTTCACCATCATAAACAGCAACAAAGAAACTACTCCAACCTGTTAATGATTTCAAACCACCCCAACTTACAGTTTGAAAATAACTACTATTAAGAAAATTATTTTCTATATACTTAAATTCTTGTTCCGTAATTAACATAAAAGTTAAATTTCTCACACAATCACCTACTTTAATAATAATAAATAAATTATACTAACTATTAAAAATAAGTGTTTTAACAATTTCTTATAAAATTCTTAAATTTTTATTAACATTAATTTAAAACATAAAAAAACAGCATAACTAAATGCTATTTCACAAATGGAATTAATCCCATAAATCTTGCTCTTTTAACTTGCATAGCAATATATCTTTGATGTTTAGAACAAGCACCTGTCATTCTCTTAGGTAGAATTCTACCTCTTTCATTTATATACTTACTAATAATTGGTACATCCTTATAATCAACACTCTTATTAGCACACATTTGACAAATTTTCTTTTTTCTAGGATAAAAATCCTTCATAATATTTCCTCCTCACTTAAAATGGTAAATCATCATCACTTAAAGACACTTCACTACCAAAATTTTTAAATGGATCCTCAACAGAAACATCAACTCCCATTTCAGGGCTTGGTTCATCCATATAAACTGAACTTGTAGTATCCACATAAGCATTAACAGGACCTTGAGAAGAAGAAGCATTATTCTTTCCACTACTCATAAACTCAACATTATCTGCTATAACTTCAGTAACATATCTCTTGCTTCCATCTTGAGCATCATAACTTCTCGTTTGAATTCTCCCATCACAACCTATTAAACTACCCTTAGTAACATACTTACCTACATTTTCAGCTTGTCTACCAAATACTGAAACATTTATAAAATCGGCATCAACATTGCCATCCTTATTTTTAAAAGTTCTATTAATAGCCAAAGAAAACGAAGCCACAGTATTCCCTGTTGGTAAAGTTCTAACCTCTGGATCCCTAGTAAGTCTTCCCACTAGTATTACTTTATTCATACTACTACACTTCCTCTCTTATAATTAAATGTCTTAAAATCTTTTCATCGATTAAGGCTTTTCTATCAAACTCTTTGACAGCGTCGCTATTACATTCAACATTAAGTAAGTGATAGTATCCTCTAACTTGTTTCTTAATTTCATAAGCTAATTTCTTTTGTCCCAAATCCTTAGAACTTTCAATCTTAGCACCCAAATCAGTCAAAACATTTTCAAAAGACTTAACAGTTTCTTTAACTTCATCCTCTGTAATATCAGCTCTTACAATGAACATAATCTCATACTTATTCATCATTTCACCTCCTTATGGTCTAAATGGCTTCTTAATAATAAGAAGCAAGGAGCTTTTGCTCTTTCGTTCGTATTATAACAAATATAACTTCATTTGTCTAGGAAAATAATATGTCAATACGAAAATAAAATGTACAAAAATATAGAAAAAAGAACTCATGTTACTATAAGTTCTTAATCTTTTTTAACTCATCATAATACATTGTAAGAGACACTGTTGAATAAGGAACTACATAAATAAGTGCAATACCTAAAGTTAACATACAAAGAAAATACCATCCTATAAAACTTAACATAAACAAAAGAATATCTCCCTTATAACCGTTAGTAAGTCTTTTACTTTCAGAAAGTATATCATTAACAGCAAGATCACAATTATCTATTAAGACATAATTACACATAGAATATGATAAATAAGCTATAATTCCTGGTACTACGAATAGAAATGCCCAAAGTACACTAAACAACGATAC
>JAAVYQ010000037.1 GCA_022791215.1 Bacilli bacterium
CAATAGAAGAATACATAAAAGAAGAACAAGACGAACAACTAGGAGAAATACTATCGAGCATGTTTGAACTAAACGATAACGGAGAAGAAATAGACAAGACTATAAAAAAAGACAAACAACTAGAAGTAATGATGGAATATTATAAAGAAGTAGAAACAACTGCTGGACTAGAAATAGAAAGAATATTTGGAGGAAACAGCATATATAGTTTGGACACATATAAACAAGAAAGTTTCACATACAACAAAAACGGTATAAAATACTTATGCTTTGTAGACATATATAACGAAAGTGAAGGAAACATAAATATAATAGAAGTAAAAGCGACAACATCTAGAAAATATAAAAAATTAGAATACACAATAGAAAAAGAAAAATTTCCATTATTCATAAAAAAAGGAGAAATATATACACTTGCAGAAAATCCCAAACTAAGCCAAAACTATACAAAAAAAATAGAAGAACTTTTAGATAGATTCACAGATGTAGGAAAATATATGTATGACATAGCAGTACAAAGATTCATAATAGAAGGATACATGAAAGAAAACAAAATAACAGCCAACATAAACTATTATCTAGCGGTATTAAACAACGAATACACTTACGATGGATACAAAGAAAAAGGAAAAAGAAAATTTAGAAAAGACAAAAATGGAAATAGTATAATAGACATATATGAAGTAAATGACATAACAGCGATGTATCAAAGCAAAATAAATATAGAAAGAAAAAACCTTGAAAAATACATATTTGAAAGTGACAACGAACCTTGTAAATTTGGTGTCTACTGTGCATTAAAGAAAAACACAGAATGTAAATATAAAAAAATATGTTACAAAGACATACCCGAAACCAATGCGAGTTACAACTATAAACAATTTAGAAACTTTACACATGAGCAAACAAAATACAACAAATATGACTTGCTAAATGAAGGATATATAAAACTTGATGACGTACCAAAAACATGGTTAAAAAGTGAAAATCATAAAATCCAAAGAAACTGTTACGAAACAGGAGAAACTTACATAAACAAAGAAAAAATAAAAGCAGGACTAAAAAGTTTAACATATCCAATATACCATTTAGACTTTGAAACATTCCCATGTCCAATACCAAGATTTATAGGAGAACATCCATATTACCAAAGTCCATTTGAATTTAGTTTGCACATAGAAACAGAGCCAGGAAAATGTGATAAAGAAATAGACAACTACGTATTTCTTGCAAAAACAAACGAAGACGAAAGACTAAACCTAGTAAAAGAATTAACAAAAAGAATAAACCTTGACAAAGGAGGATGCATGTTAGCCCAAAACGTATCATTTGAAAAAGGAAGATTAAAAGAACTAGCAGAAATATATCCAGAATATTCAAACGAGTTATTAAATATAATGGAAAGTGGGAGAGACTTATTAGAAATAATAGACAACAACAAAGAACTATACAAATCATTAGGATTTAAAGAATACGACTATAACACAATGAATTACTACAACACATCCCTAAGTGGATCATTTTCTATAAAAAAGACACTTCCACTATTTACAAACCTAAGTTATAAAGATTTAATAATACAAAATGGGGTAGATGCACTAGTAGAATATGCCAATTACAAAAACATGACAGAAGAAGAAAAAGAAGCCAAACGAGAAGCACTCAAAGAATATTGCAAGCAAGACACATGGGCTATGGTAGAAATACTAAACGGATTAAGAAAATTAGTAAAAAGTGAAGATGAGTTGTAAAATTTATGTAAAAAAAATTGAAATTACTTGTGTAAAAAGTTTGTACATAGTATATTAAAATAGAGGAGAGTGAATAAATGATATACCCATCAATAGACAAACTTCTAAACATAGTAGACTCTAAATACAAATTAGTACATGTAGCATCAAAAAGAAGCAAAGAAATGATAGAAAATAGTCACTTTCAACTTAAAGAAGGGGAATATACATCAAAAAAAGAAATTGGAAGAAGTCTAGAAGAATTAGAAAAAGGATTACTAAAAGTAGTTGAAAAGGACGAAAAATAGTAATCTTTTTTTACAATAACCAAACTTTTTCAAAATTGCAAAAAACAATAGACTATTTCTTTTTTGGATATATAATATATTAAAATATTTAAGAAAGGAACGTTTTTATATGAATAACAATGGTTTAATACAATTAGAATATGACTTTCTAGAATCTGAAAACAGCGAATTTACTGTTGAATCTTTAAAAAAACTAAAAGCATTATTAACAATCAGAAGAGATGGTAATATAATCTACATTTGTCATCCTAAACATTTATTTGAATCTATTATAGAGGATGTTGACACAAAGGAAATAAAATATGTTGATTTTGACAGTATAAATGTTAAAAAAATGATAGAGTTGAATGATTATGGTCATTATTCAATAGTTGAGCAAATATGTTCAAAGACAAATAATCAACTTACCTATATCATGAAAAAAGCATCTCATATGATGAAGAAGTACAAAGAAATAGGTCTATCTCAATTTTCATATCCTTTTGTAATTTTAGAGCAAATTTATAACGGATCGACAGAACCGCAATATTATGTTAGAGGAATCGTCAATTGCAGCCAAAATGGATTTTCTCTTGCGTTTAATCCACTAGCAACAAAAGAATTACCTCAAGAAAGTATATGGCAAAAAGCCTTACGATTTGGAGATAACTTTAATTAAATTTTTAAATCTTATAAGAAAGTTCATCATCAAAATTGCAAGCTTATGATAGGCTTGTGATTTTAACGTTAACAGCATCAAAAAACAAAAATAATGTAGCACATATAAAAACTGATAATAATGATATTTTAGTATAATATTTTTTAATAAAAAAATCGATTGACATACTTTAGTTTGCTTTATATAATTAAATACAAGGAGTGTGTTGAATATGAAAATAATAAAATTAAAAAAAATAGGAAAAAGCAAATACAAAGTAACATTTGACAATAGCGAAATAATAATATATGAAGAAGTTATACTAAAAAACAATCTTTTAAGGAAAAAAGAAATAACTCTAGAATTATTAGAACTCATAATAGAAGAAAACAAATATTACGAAATATACGAACTAAGTTTATCATACATAGAGAGAAAAATGAGAACCGAAAGTGAAATAAAAGAATACCTTAACAAAAAAGGATTTGATGAGTTACTAATAAATGATGTAATAGAGAAGTTAAAAAAAGAAGAATTAATAAGTGAAGAAAAATACATAAAAGCATACATAAACGACAAAATAACCTTATCAAAAGATGGTCCCTTTAAAATAAAAAGAAGCCTTCTAAATTTAGAACTAAATGAAGGATTAATAGAAAAACACTTAAGCGAAATAGACATAACAATATGGCAAGAAAAGATAAACAAAATAAAACAAAAAAAATTAAACCTAATGAAAAATAAATCTAAAAACCAAATCAAAAACAAACTTAAAGAAGACTTATTTAACCTAGGATATGACCAAGAATTAATTGAAATATCAATAAACGATATAGAAAAGAATGATAATGAAACAATAAAAAAAGAATACGAAAAAGCATATAACAAATATTCCAGAAAATACCAAGGAGAAGCCTTAAAAAATCAAATAAAAAGTTGTTTATATAGAAAAGGATTTCAAATTGAAGACATAAATAACTACATATATAGTCAAATAGAATAAAAAAACACTAGAACACACAAACTCTAGTGTAAATTTTTTATTATTCTCCAAAAATATCTTCATAAGACTTTTTCAAATCAGAATCAGTTATCTTAATTTTGTACTTATCTCTCAAAGCCTTAATAGCATTATTATTAAAGTTAGAATCAGCACTTCTCATATCATTAGCGATCTTATTCTTAACCTCATCCTTAACCTTATCAATGCTAGGTTTATCAGCCTGACTAGCCTTATAAATAATATGATAACCAAACTTAGATTTAACAGGAGAAGAAGAATACTTACCAACCTCAAGTTTAATCGCAGCATCTAAGAAATTCTTATCATAACTACTACGGTCATTAATATCCTTTCCTAAATAACCACCATTCTCCTTAACAGCCTTATCGTCATTAAGTTCTTTAGACAAACTCTCAAAACTTTCTCCATTATTTAATCTATTAATAATTTCTTGAGCCTTCTCCTTAGCCTCATTTTCAGCCTTTTCCTTTTCCTCAGTACTTGCATTTTGAGAAGCCTTACTCTCAATTAAAATATGACTTAACTCCATATCACCGATCAAAGAATCCTTTTCATAATCGCTTATTTGAGTATCATTAACTTGACTAAGAGCATAAGCATCATACCATTTATTTCTTCTATAAGTAAGTTGAATATAATCTCTCAATTCACTTTCAGAAGATACACCATAATAAGATTTAATCTTATCATCAAACTCATCTTTCCAATCTTCTTTAAGACCAGCGATAACTTGTCTAATATATTCTTTCTCTACATCATCTTCTTTATACTCTCTAGCCAAAAGCTCAGTATCTATCATAATAGTCAAAGCATTAAGACCATTTTCCTTCTTTAACTTTTCATATAAATCCTGTGCACTTATACCACCTTCGTCAAATTCAACTACGCTTTCACTACCATTATCCAAATGAGAAGTAGCGCAACCAGTGATAAGAAGTAAGCACAAAACAACTCCTAAAACTTTTTTCATTTATAAAAATACCTCCATCAATAAATATAATAACAAAAAAATATATAAAACTCAAGGTAAAGCACTCACATATTTTAAGAATTTGCTTATAATACAAATGTAAAGATAAAAAAGGAGGAATGACTAATGAATTGTGGATGCGGAAATAATGGTCTTTCAGGAGCAGCATTTGCTTTAGTACTATTTATTTTACTAGTAATCATACTAGGTGCATTTATCTAATTTAAAGGAGGGTTAAGATGAATAATTGTTGTAGAAACACAAATCCTTGCTGTCCAGAACCAAATCCATGCTGCTGTAAAAATAACAGTTATGGAAATAGTTTCTTCGTAATATTAATCCTATTTATACTATTAGCAATAATATTTGGTGCATGCATAGGATGGTAGTTTCCTAACATAAAGAAGTAGACAAAATAATGTCTACTTCTTTTAATATTAATGAACAAAAGCCAAATTAATGATAAAATATAAATTAGAGGTGTGCTATGTCAAAAAATTATTATGAAATATTAGGAATATCAAGAAATGCAACAAAAGAAGAAATAAAAAAAGCATATCGTAATAAAATATCAGCCTGTCATCCGGATTTACATCCAGGCGATAAAGAATTAGAAGAAAAAGCAAAAGAAATAAATGAAGCTTACGAGGTTTTATATGATGATACAAAAAGAGAAAATTATGATCTAGGTGTAAATCAAAGCAACAATGTTAATTATTCTTCACAACAAGCAGACATATTTTCAGAAATTGTAAATCAATTTTGGAAAGACTTAGGAACAGAATATAACACTACCTCCCATGAAGATTTAATAAAAGAATTTGATGACTTCATGAGATACCTAGATGAAACAGATGAAAAGTTCAAAGAATTTAATCTAACATCAGAAAAAATGAGAGAAAAATTAAAAAACCAAAGAGGAAAACTGACAAGAGAAGAAATAAATAAATACAAATACAATATAGAAAGACATTTAGAAGAATTAAAAAGAAATGCACGTTATTACGATGTTTTTATGGCAGATTATGAAATGATAAAAAATATGTTCTTAAACCAAGCTCTTCCTTTTGATGAAGAAAAATTTATAAACTACACTAATCCTGAAAATCGTGGTAAAAAACCTAAAGAATTTTATGAAAATGCAAGAGAAATGTTATTTGATTTAAAAAATAAAACAATGGATAATCAAAAAACGAGATATAATGACATAATGAGAGAATTAACATATTACGATTTAAAAGATTACCTATATTCATATATGCAAAGAAATTGTCTAACATCCACACTATATTTAAAAGAACAACATCTAAAAGAGTTAGAAGAATTCATTAATACTTATAAACATTTAAATAAATTGTTAAATAGTGCAAATATGTCGTTGAATGATATTTTAAAGAAACTAAAAAAACCTAAAGACACTCTTACCTTAGAAGAATTAAAAATAATAATTAGAAACGTTGAAGAAATGAAAAAAAGTGATTTATTATCAAAGTGGCAATTAAGTAATAGTATAGTTACTGAGATTAACGCACAAAATTCACCTAAAAGATAAAAGCCTAAAAATTAAAATAGGCTTTTTCTATGCAATATAAAAAATTATTAATAACTTTAACATCTTCATAATGTAACCTTTTAGAGTCTATAATTAACTTCTTCAAATGTCTAAACTCTCTAAGTCCATTCTTTCTAAAATTAACTTGCCTTTTAATTCGCCTCATAAAAGACTTGAGAACACTAGTTCTCAAAATAATTAGAGGTTTATTAACAAAATAATTAGGATTTATACACTTAAAAATTTGAGTACCTTCAAAAATATAAAGTTTTTCATTATTATTACAAAAATGTACTAAATATTCAAAATATTTTATGATCCAATTAGAATATTCATTAAAATTTTCTATTTTTAACTTAACAAATTTATTTTTTCTAATAATTTCATCTAATTCCTGATTACTTTTAAGAAAATCTTTAGTCAACTCATGAATCAACTCTTTACTATTCTTAAATTTCCCATAAAAACCACCAAGATTATCTAATTCAAAAACAATAGCATTATATCTTTTTCCTAATTTAGTTGCTTTAGTAGATTTACCACTACCAGATAATCCAGTAACAAATAAAATATTACTTACACCATAAATATCCAAATTGAAAGACAATAAATCCTTACTTTTAAAAAAACTAATAAACTTCGTCTTGAAATTCAAATCTATATTCCTGTTCTACATCTGGATACTTAACTTTATCAACAGGAGATAAAAACATTTCTTTATCTCTAATCCAAAATTCACCAGTATCTAAATGTTTATAAACTACTTTTTCACTTAAATCCTCACTATCCTTAGCAATTAAAATAACTTCTACTAAATTACCCTTAAAATGCTTATAAATTTGACCAGCACATACTTCTCTCATTATTTCTCACTCCTTAAAATTTCATAAACTTCACTAACACTTAACTTTTTAGAATTTCCCTTATACTTGGGAATTAAATGTAAATGATAATGCTTAATCTCCTGCACAAATCCATTATTTTGAGTTAGGACCATACCATCAGGATTTAATCTTTCATCAATCAAAATTTTTAACTGTTTAGCCACTTCCATAACATGACTTAAAACTACAACAGAAATATCATCTAAATCCGAAAAATGCACTTTAGGCACGATCAAAGTATGACCAGGACTATCAGGATGAATATCCAAAAAAGCCACAATAATATCGTCCTCAAAAATCACATTAGAATTAATCTCACCATTAGCAATTTTACAAAATAAACAATTATTCATAACACACCTCCAACTATCTAAATAAATTATATAAATTTTCAACTTAAAAATCAACTAATAACATATACTAAAAGAAATAACCTACATAAATTATAATGTAGGTGAGAAAATGAAAATAGAAGAACAATTTGTAATGAAAAAGAAAAACCTAATATACTTTGACAATGCGGCCACGACATTTAAACCCGTAAAAGTTATAAACAAAGAACTAGAATACCTAACTGAATACACAGCCAACTCACATAGAGGAGACTACAACATAAGCTTTAAAGTAGATGACGAAATAGACAACACAAGAGACCTAGTAGCAAAATTCATAAATGCCAAACACAAAGACGAAATAATATTCACAGCAAACACTACAGACAGTCTAAACATGGTAATAAATGGCTTCTTTGGATACTACTTAAACGAAGGAGACGAAGTAATACTAACAAAAAGTGAACATGCATCAAACATATTACCTTGGTTAATGTTAAAATTTCAAAAAGGAATAAAAATAAAATATGCCAAACTAAACGAAAACAACGAACTAACATTAGAAACGATAAAAAAAGAAATAACAAAAAAAACAAAAGTAATAAGCATAGCAGAAGTAACAAACGTGGTAGGAGATGCAAGACCAATAAAAGAAATAACATCACTTGCACACAAACATGGAATATATGTAGTAATAGATGGCGCGCAAAGTGTACCACATAAAAAAGTAGATGTAACCGAGACAAATGTAGACTTTCTAGCATTCTCAGCACATAAAATGTGTGGACCAACAGGTGTAGGGATATTATATGGAAAAAAAGAATTACTATCAAAAATAGTCCCAACAAAATTTGGTGGAGGAATGAATGAAAGTTATGATGATACAAATATAGAACTAGTATCATTACCATATAGATTAGAAGCAGGGACACCAAACATATCAGGAATAATAGCCTTTAGTGAGACAATCAAATTTCTAAATGAAATAGGAATGGAAAACATAGAAAGAACGGAAAACTACCTAAGAAGATATCTAATAAGGGAATTAAAAAAACTACCATACATAAAAATATACAATGAACAAAGCACATCTAGTACAGTATTAATCAACATAGAAGGAATAACTTCGGGAGACCTAGGACTATACTTAAACACAAAAAATATATGTGTAAGAAGTGGGCGACACTGTGTAAAAATGTTAAAAGAAGAAAGCGAATTTACAGACACAGTAAGAATAAGTTTATACTTTTATAACACCTATGAAGAAATAGACGAACTCATCAAAGCATTATCTAAGTTAGACGAAATAGAAAAATTTGCAAAAAATTAAAAATATGCCAAAACTAAAAATTGAGAGGTAAAAAGCCTTTCAATTTTTAAAATTAAACAACTTTCAGTATTAAACTAACAACAAAGAACAAAATAAAATACCAAAAATAGGTTAAAAAATTCAATTTTGCGAGTTTGACACGATCACATAAAGCATGATAAAGTGGTAACAGAAAGGAGGCAAAAGATGCTCAATAATGTAGTAATAGTTGGAAGACTTACAAAAGATCCAGAAGTAATAGAAACCGAAAAAGGAAACAAAAGAACATTTATAATAATAGCAGTTCCAAGACCATTTAAAAATGTAGATGGAATATACGAAACAGATTTCATCAAATGTATACTTTGGAACTCAGTTGCTGAACATACTTGTGAGTATTGTAAAAAAGGAGACGTTGTAGGAATCAAAGGAAGAATACAAACCAACAATTTTATGAGTGAAGAAAAGATGGTATATGTAACAGAAGTAGTAGCGGAAAGAGTAACATTTCTATCAGAAAATCGAGAAAAGACTCAAAGTGACGAAACAAAAAATGTTGACGAGTAGTTTACATTCTCGGGAAATAGAAGTGTAAATGTTTTCTATTTCCACCCTCTCACCTTTAAAAAAACTTTAAAATTTGTTATAATCGAAATGGTGATAATAAATGCTAGTAGGAAGAAGATTAAAAGAATTAAGACGAGTATTTGGAATAACTCAACAAGAGTTGGGTAATATTCTGAATGTCACAAAAGCCACAATATGTTGTTATGAGAAAGAAACTCGTACACCAACCTTAGAAAATTTAATTGATCTCTCTGATTACTTTGAAGTAACAATTGACTATTTGCTCGGTCGAGATTATCTTGTTAGAGACAATAAAACAGGTAAAAATATATTTATAAGTAAAGAGCAATATGAATCTACAAATTTAACCCCTAACGCTTTACAAGGTGAG
>JAAVYQ010000038.1 GCA_022791215.1 Bacilli bacterium
CATATGTAAAGTAGGGTCAAGTTTGTAATAAAGGTTTGACAAACCTACACGAGTAACCAAAATATAAAAATAGACTAGTCTTGAACAAGAGACAAAAAAATTATATAATAAAAATCGGTGATAAAAAATGAAACTAAAATTCTTAGGAAGAGGCTCAGCCTTTTATCCGCAAGGTGGAAACACATCTGCATATTTTATAGAAAACAACGAGTTATTTTTAATTGACTGTGGAAGCACAGTATTTTGGAAAATGATGAGAGTGAATTTATTAGAAAACATAGAAAAAATAAATGTATTAATAACACATTCTCATACAAACCACATAGGAAGTTTAGGAACACTTATAGAATATGCATATTACAAAATGAAAACAAAAGTCAATCTAATATTAGATCTCAATAAAAGTCAGTTAGAAAATATATTAGGACTACTAAATTATAGTGGTGTCCCAAGAGAAATATACAACATAAAATATACACAAATGCTAACAAAAAAATACGAAACATTTAGTGAAATTTTCTATAAAGAGACTCAACATACAAAACAAATAAAAGCATACAGCATAATAATACGAACAAAAGAAGGAATAGTATATTATTCAGGAGACACTAATGACATAACATACTTAAAAGAATTAATCGCTAAAAAAATAAAAATAGATAAAATATATATAGAAACTACACTAAGTGAATATCCCGGAAACGTGCACTTACCACTTAGAGAGTTAATAAACAATATACCAGAAAAAATGAAAGAAAAAGTTTACTGCATGCATTTAGAAAGTTACGAATGCATACAAAAAATATTAGAAAATGGTTTAAATGTAGTTGAAACAGAACCAATCCCACAAAATAATTTTTCTAGAAGATTAATACAAAAATAAACTGAAAAAATTGAAAAACTCCCTAAAATGTGCTAGAATACAGTCACTAAAGAAGGGAGTTTTAATATGAAAGAAACAACATTAAAAATTTTAGTAGAAGAATGTAAAAATTGAGATAAAGAAGCAAGGGAAAAATTAATAAACTACTATATACCATATGCAAAAAGAATAGCAAAAGAATACTATGGACTAGGAGTAGAAGACGAAGACGTATTAATGGCTGCGTACGAAGGATTAATAATAGCAATGAATAAAATAGAAGAACATCACTACTCTAACTTAACAGCATTAATTAATACACAAATAGAACTAAGTATCAAAAGAGAAATCGTTAGAAATATTTCTACTTTAGGAGTACCAAAAGAAACAATGGCAAACATATTAATAAAACTAAAACAATTAAGAGAAAAAATAACTCAAGAAGAAATAACGAGAATACTTACTGATAGGCAACAAAATGCTTTAAAAAAAGAAATAAATGTAGAAAGATTAGACGAGACATTTATGACATACGAAAAATTAGACAGCATTAATTATGGAAATATAGATATAGAACACTTAGTAATACACCAAGAACTATTAAAAGAATTAGAAAGCATAATATTAAAATTAAGATTAAATGGAATAGAAAAAGAAGTCATATTACATAAATATATATTAGCAGATTTAACATCAGCAGAAATAGCTAGTAAAAATAAAGTTTCATCAACATATGTCAACTATTGTGCTCATTCAAGTATAAGAAAATTAAAAAAATGTTACCTAAAATATTTTATACAATTAGCAGATTCAAAAGATAGAGGCGAAAGAATAGATGTAAGAGGATTAGCATACAAAAAAAGAAGGAACTGATGAACTATGGGACAAAAAATAAGAATAAATAAAATATTTGAAAATAATCAAGAAATGAGTAAAGAAAAAAGAGCAAAATTAATAGAAACCTACATGCAATCGCAGAAAGAATAGCAAAAGAATACTATGGAATAGGAGTAGAAGACAAAGACGTATTAATGGCTGCGTACGAAGGATTAATAATAGCAATAGACAATTTAAATGAGGAAATCCGCAAAAATTGTTATGACCACTTAGTATATATTATAAGAAAAAACATAAAGAAAGAATGTTTAGAAATTTTAGGATACAAAACAATACTAGCCACACATGGTAAAAAAGCAATATTTGAACTAATAGAACTAAGAAAAGAATTAGGAAGAAACCCCAAAAAGAAGAATTACTAAATTGTACAAATTATGATAATAAAACTATAAAATATATAATTAAAATAGAAGAAACAAAAGGATAGAAGAATTAGATGAAACATTCCTGACATATGAAAAATTAGACAGTATTACTTATGGAAATATAGATATAGAAAGTTACATAATATACTTAGAAACACTAAAAGAATTTAAAGAAATTTTAAAGAAAGCACAACTAACTAAAAATCAAGAATATGCGATAATACATAAAATAATACTTGAAGAAAAACATGATGACATTGCACGAAAACTTGACATAACTGAACCAAGAGTAAGTCAAATACTTAGACAGGCTTTAAATAATCTTAGAAAACAAATTAAATATTTTGAAGACTTAGGAAAATATAAAGATTCTATAAGAGTAAACGTAAGGGGTTAACAAACAAACGAAAACAAGGAGAAAAGAATGGAAACAACAATAAATAATTTAAACCATAATGGAGAAGGAATAACTAAAATAAACGAAAAAATAACATTTGTAAAAAATGCTTTACCTGAAGAAACAGTAGAAATAGAAATCACAAAAATACGTAAAAAATATAATCAAGCCGAAGTAAAAAAGTACATTAAAACAAGCCCAAAAAGAGTCGAACCCACATGTCCATACTACATGGAATGTGGAGGTTGTGACATAATGCATATGGATTATAAATCGCAAATAGAATATAAAAAAGAAAAAATAACAAACATACTAAAAAAATATACAAACAATGAAATAGAGCCAATAATAATAGAATCAAACAAAAATCTAAACTATCGCAACAAAATAACATTACACTACAAAAATGAAAAACTAGGGTACATGAAAGAAAACACAAACGAAATAATAGAAATAGAAAAATGTCAATTAGCAATGGACAAAATAAACGAGGCTATAAAGAAAAATAAAAACGTAAAAGAAGAACTAATAATAAGAGAAAACACAGAAGGAAAAATAATAACTAACATAAACAAAGAAAAAATGATTGAAAAAATAAATGAATATAAATTTCAAGTAGATACAGATTCATTCTTTCAAGTAAATCACTACATATGTGGTAAAATCTTTGAAATAGTAGAAGAAAACATAAAAGAAAATGCTACATGTCTAGACCTATACTCAGGAGTAGGAACACTATCGATAGTCGCAAGCAAAAAAGCCAAATATGTATATAGCATAGAAATAAATGAACACTCATATAAAAATGCACTAGAGAACCTTAAACTAAACAAAAAAAGTAATATAAAATTTATACTAGGAGATGTCCAAAAAGAAATAAAAAACATAACAGAAAAAATAGACATAATAATAACAGATCCACCAAGAAAAGGAATAAATGAAAACACAATAAAAATAATTGAAGAATTAGAACCTAACAAAATAATATACATATCATGTGATCCAATGACATTAGCAAGAGACATAAACACATTAAAAAAATATAAAATATCAAAACTATATATATTAGACATGTTTCCAAACACACATCATGTGGAATGTGTATGCGTATTAAATAAGCAATAAAACTTTATAAAAAAGTGGAGGACTACTATTAAGTATATATCAAAAAATGAGTGAATTGTTGACATTTTTACTGATTTTTGAAAAATATTATAGAGATTGAAAGTGGAGGATATATTTAGTCATATTAACCTAAGTAGTAAATGTTACTAATGGAAAAAGAGAAAACAATGAATAAAAAAGATAATCTTACTTAAATATAATATTTAGCGTAGATTATAATTGATTTGCTATAATTTTAACTCATATTATTTTAGAAATTCTTTTCACTTGAAATTATCAACTAAAAATAAATTATTATATTATAATAAAAAGAATCTAATTAAATGAAAATGAAAATGGAGGAGAAGAAAAATGATAAAAGATTTATGCTTTGAAATTATAGAAAAATGTCCTAACAATTGTTTATTTTGCTCTTCATGCTCTAACCTAGACAAACAAAGAAAAATAGACTTAACGACATTCAAAAAAACAATTGATTACTTGATGAATTCAGGTGGATCGAAGAAATATCATTCTCAGGAGGAGAACCACTTTTACATCCTGACCTCTTTAAAATGATAAAATACTGTAAAAGTTATGGAATAAGAACAGTCTTATTTACAAGTGGAATAAAACTACACACTAAATACACAGAAGAAGAGAAAAGATTACTAGAAATAAAACTAAAAAAAGAATATGAATCTTATTTAAAAGAAGGCATGCCAAAAGAAGAATTTGAAACATTCATAGAGAAATTAAAAAATAGATGCTTAAAAATGGATGACCATGAATTTACCTATCTTAGCACAGAAGACTACTTTATGTTAGAACAATTAGGACTTGACAAAATAGTATTTGATTTTCAAGCTTGGAATAGAAAAACTTACAATAAGATGATGGGAACAAGAGATTCATTTGACATTTTTACCACAGCATTAGCCAAAGCTTCAAAATACAGTTTTGAAAAAGACGCTCATTTCATTCCTACAAAAATAAATTACAAAGAACTATTAGATATTGTAGAAATACTTAACTATGCAAAATTTGATTTCATAAGTTTACTAAACTTTGTTCCACAAGGAAGAGGAGAAATTAATCAAGAAATACTAATGATGGGAACCAAAGAATATGAAGAATTTATAAAAATATATAATAAAGCAGTAAAAAGATTCAATGGCAAAATTAGGGTTGGCATACCACTAATGAGTGAAAACGAACACAAATGCACAGCTGGATTCTCAAAAATGGTAATAAAATATGATGGAACAGTGCTTCCTTGTCCTGCATTCAAAGAATATGATAGAGAAATATTAAATAGATTAGGATTTCCTACGCCAAATATATATGAAAACTTAGAAAGTGTTAAAATAAGAGTTGGAACTATGACAAAACCATTATGTAGAAGACTTTACGAATTTAAAAACACAATAAAATAAAAGGAGAATCTATGACCAAAGAGCACTTAAAAATAACAATAATAATTATAATAATAATCCTACTCATAATAACAAGAGCATGGATACTAATACTTGACACAGTAGTAAATATAATCAAAAAAATACTAAAAAAAGAAAACGTAAGCGAACACAAATGGCACATCAAAAAATAGCAAAAACAGGAGAAAAAGATGGAAAAAATAAGATGCAAATGGTGTAATCTAAAAAACGAAAAATACATAAAATATCATGATGAAGAATGGGGAGTAGTAAATTTTGAAGAACACTACCTATTTGAAATGCTAATATTAGAATCCTTTCAAGCAGGGTTATCATGGGAATGTGTACTAAACAAAAGAGAATCATTTAAAGAAGCATTAGATAACTTTGACATTGACAAAATATGTACATACGACACCCAAAAAATTGACGAATTAATGACAAACGAAAAAATAATAAGAAACAAATTAAAAATAAAAGCGACAATAAACAATGCAAACATATTCAAAAAAATACAACAAGAATACGGAGCATTTCATAACTACTTAAAAACATTCACAAACGATGAAATAAAATATGAAACTGACAAAACGACAAACGAAATATCAGACAAACTATCAGAAGACTTAATAAAACGCGGAATGAAATTTGTAGGCTCAACGATAATATACTCATACCTACAGGCTATAGGAATAATAAACTCACACGAAGAAGGATGTTACAAACATCAAACTAAAAAATAAAACCTTTGTTTCAAAAAAAGAAACGGGGTTTTTTTAATAGTAAATTAACAATTGACAACTGTAATATGCTGTTATATAATACATATAACAGTTAGGAGGAAACATGCACATAATAATAAGTAACTCTAGTTCAATACCGATATACGAGCAAATAAAAACAAATATAATAACAAGAATAATGAATGATGAATTAACAAGTGAAGAATTGTTACCGTCGATAAGAGTATTAGCGAGCGACTTAAAAATAAGTATAATGACAGTAAAAAAAGCATATGACGAACTAGAAAAAGAAGGATACATAAAAATAATACAAGGAAAAGGAGCATACATAGCTGCCAAAAACACAGCAATAGCAAGAGAACAAGCATCAAAAATAATAGAAGAGCACATAAACAAAATAATAGAAATATCAAAAAAATACAACATATCGAAAGAAGAAATAATAAACACATACGAGTACTTAAATGGGAGTGAAGAATAAATGAAAGAAATAATAGAACTAAAAAAAGTAAGCAAAAAATATCCAACATTTGAACTTGGAGAAATAAATCTAACACTAGAAAGTGGAAAAATAATTGGGTTAATCGGAGAAAACGGAGCAGGAAAAACAACATTAATAAAAGGAATACTAAACATCATAAAAACAGAAGGGGCGATAAAACTATTCGGGCAAAACGAAAACGAAAAAAACAAAGAAGAAATAGGAATAGTATTAGACGATGCATTCTTTCCAGAAATACTAAAACCCAAAGAAGTAGAAAACATAATGAAAAAAATATACAAGAATTGGGATTCAGAACAATTTCAAAATTACATAAAAAGATTTAACTTAGACTATAAAAAACCGATAAAAAACATGTCAAAAGGAATGAAAAAGAAACTAGAAATAGCCTGTGCACTATCACACAAACCGAAACTATTAATACTTGACGAACCGACTAGTGGGCTTGATCCAATAATAAGAAACGAAGTACTAGACATATTTCAAGAATACATGGAAGATGAAACGCACACCATACTAATATCATCACACATCACTACAGATTTAGAAAGAATAGCTGACCAAATAATACTAATAGACAAAGGAAAAATAAAAATAAACGAAGACAAAGACGAGATAATAGACAACTATGGAATACTAAAATGTGATGAAAAAGAATACAAAGAAATAGAACAAGAAGACATAATCAACTACAAAAAAACAAAATACAGTTATGAAATACTTATCAAAAATAGAGAAAAACTAAGCAAAAAATACAAAAATTACATAATAGACAAAATAACACTAGACGAATTAATGTTACTAACAATAAAGGGGGAAAAACAATGCTAGGACTTATAAAAAAAGACATATACATAACGAAGAACAATCTAAAAATACTATTACTAATCGCAGTAGTATACTTAATAGCCACAAAAGGAAACATAGAACAAATAATATTTATGCTATCATTTATGAGTGTAATAATAACAATGACATCATTCAGTTATGACATGTACAATCACTGGGACACATTTGTATGCTCACTACCAAATGGAAGAAAAAATGTAGTACTATCAAAATACATAAGTGGAACAATAATAATAACACTAATGACAATAATATTACTTGCAATAAGTTATCCACTTAGCATGATCAATAAAAATATAGAAATAAAAGAACTACTCACGCTAATAATAATGAGCATGCAAGGAGTACTTATCATAGAATCATTCATGTATCCTGTAATATTTAAATTTGGAATAGAAAAAGCAAGATACATAATATTTATAATGTCATTTCTAATCGCAGGATTAAGTGCATACATGCTAAAAAGTAACAATAACATACTAACAAACATAACGACACCACTAGAAAAAAACTATATGATTGTAATACCGATAATAACAATAATAGTAATAACCATATCATACTTCATATCAAAAATCATATACAAAAACAAAGAATTCTAAAACATAAGCCTTATAAAAATAGTAAAAATTCTAGACAAAACAAAGCAAAAAGAATTATAATAAAAAAAGAGCAAATAAGAGGAGAGAAAATGTTAAAAGTAAAAGACTTAAAGAAAAAATTTATAACTTACGACAAAAACAAAAAGAAAAAAGAATTTTATGCTGACAATGGAATAACATTTGAAGTTGGAAAAGGACAAATAATAGGAATATTAGGCCCTAACGGAGCAGGAAAAACAACACTACTAAGAATGATCGCAGGAATACTAGAACCAACGAGTGGAAGTATTGACTATGACGGACTAACATTTGAAAAAAACGAAATAGAAATAAAAAAGAAAATTGCATACCTATCAGGAAACACAAAAATATACAATACAATAACATCTTATGAACTATTAAAAATGTGTTGTGAACTATATGATGTACCAAAAAAAATAAAAGAAAGTAGAATAAAAGAAATAACAAAAATACTAAACATGGAAGAGTTTTTACACAACAAAATAGAAAACCTATCAACAGGCCAAACGCAAAGAGTAAACATCGCACGTTGCCTTGTACACGATCCTGAATACTATATACTAGATGAAGCAACAAGTGGACTAGACATACTATCGAGCCAAATAATATTAGACTTTATAAAAAAAGAAAAAGAACGAGGAAAAACGATACTATATTCAACACACTACATGGAAGAAGCAGAAAACATATGTGACTACTGTATAATGATAAACAAAGGAAAAATAATAGAAGAAGGTTCTCCTAAAGACATAAGGAAAAACACAAAAACAACTAATCTAAGAGATGCATTTTTCTCACTAATAGGAGGCACACAAAATGAAAAATAACATAATAAACATACTAAAAAAAGAACTAAGAGAAATGTTTAGAGACAAAAAATCAATAGCGATGATGCTAATAATACCATTTATGATACCGCTATTAGTAATAGGAATGTCAGCGCTATTTGAATACCAAACAACAGGAGTAGAAGGAACATATAATAGAATAGGATTCGCATATGAAACGACAAAAACAGAAGAAGAAATAATAAAAGAACTAGGAATATTTGGAGTGCGTGACACTGAAGAACAACTCAAAATAAAATTTGAAGCCAACCTAATAGATGCGTACATAACAAAAAAAGACAACAAATATATAATAAATGGAGATGACTCAGAAAACACTACAGTAGCGAGTAAAATAATAGAAACATACTTTCAAACATACAAAGAATATCTACAAACTAATTACTTAGAAAACAATAACCTAAATGCTGAAAATCTAATAAACATAATAACACTAGAAAAAAACATTGAAAAAAGTGAAAATTTCTTTGGAAATTACATAACAGTATATGCATTTCTATTCATAATAATGGCAATAACAATATCAGCAACATACCCAGCAACAGACGCTACAGCAGGAGAAAAAGAAAGAGGGACACTAGAAACATTATTAACATTCCCGATAAAAAGTAAAGACATAATAATAGGAAAATACTTAAGTGTAACAATATCATCAATAATAACAGGAATGCTAAGTTTAATATTGATGATAATAGCATTGCTAATCGCACAAAACTCATTTCAAATATACGAAGAAATAGACTTAATGTTGCCGTTAATAAGTTTAATATTTGCAATAATAGTAATAATAGCATACTCATTCCTAATAAGTGGACTATGCATAGCAGTAGCAAGCAAATCATCAACATTCAAAAGCGCGCAAAGTGCATTAACACCACTAACATTCATATCATTTTTTCCTAGCATGATAGTATTCATGATAAACATAAAAACAAACTTAGTACTATCAATAATACCATTCCTAAACTTTACGATGCTATTCACAGACATAACAAATGGAAATGTAGAATGGATAAACATAGCCGCAATGCTAATATCAACATTTATAATAATAGGAATAATACTAAGAACAATAATAAAACAATACAAATCAGAGAAAGTATTATTTTCATAGATGACAAAATAAAAAACTGTCATCTTTTTTTTCTTGACAACAAAAATAAAATGTACTACAATGTACTTATTAAAGAAGTACAATTTCGAAAGGAGAAACAAATGGACATAATAATTTCAAATACAAGTAGTAAGCCAATATATGAACAAATAACTAATCAAATAAAAACAATGGTAATGAACAACGAATTACATCCAGGAGATCCGTTACCATCCATGAGATCGCTTGCCAAAACACTAAGAATATCGGTAATAACAGTACAACGAGCTTACGAAGACTTAACAAAAGATAGATTTATAGAAACTACAGTAGGAAAAGGCAGTTTTATAAGTAAAGAAAACAAAGAAATTATCAAAGAAGAAAAACAAAAAGAAATAGAAGAACACCTAGAACAAGCAATTGACCTAGCGAAAGAAACAGGAGTAGACTTAAGCGAATTAACAAAATTACTTAAAATATTATATGAAGGAGAATAATCATGAAAGAAGAAAGCTATGGAATCAAAATAGAGAATTTATCAAAAAAATATGAAGACTTTGAACTTAAAGATGTATCATTTAACGCTCCATGTGGAAGTATAGTAGGACTTATCGGAGAAAATGGTGCAGGAAAATCAACTACGATAAAAGCCATACTAGACTTAACAGAAAAAGAAAGTGGAGTAGTAGAAATACTAGGTTCTGCCACACTAGACAAAGAGACAAAAGAACATATAGGAGTAGTATTTGAAGGAAACAATTTTCCAGAAGAATTAAATGCAAAAGAACTAAACAATGTTCTAAAAAACATCTACAAATATTGGAATGAAGAAAAATTCTATGGACTTCTATATGACTTTAAACTTCCAATTCAAAAGAAAATAAAAGATTACTCACGCGGTATGAAAATGAAACTAGCAATTTTAGTCGCACTATCACATGGCACAAAATTACTAATACTAGATGAAGCCACAAATGGATTGGACCCCATAATAAGAGAAGAGATACTAGACATACTCCTAGACTTTATACAAGACGAAACACACACAGTACTATTCTCATCTCACATCACAAGTGACTTAGAAAAAATTGCAGACTATATTGTATTCATAAAAAATGAAACTGTTTTTCTAAACGCATCAAAAGATGAATTAATCTACGAATATGGAATACTAAAATGCAAAAAAGAAGACTTTGACAAAATAGACAAAGAAGACATAATAACTTATATAAAAAGAGAAAACATATATGAAATACTAATTTATGACAAAAAAGAAAAGAAAAATAAATACAAAGATTTAAACATAGACAAAGTAACATTAGATGACATAATGCTAATGTACATAAAAGGAAGTGACGAAAAATGAAAGGACTAATAATCAAAGACTTATACCAATGTAAAAACAACATAATAGTTTCTATACTAACATCAGTAATAATATCATCATTTTGTCTCCTCTTCCAAATAGAGTACATAACTCCATTTATAATTACAACTCTAATAGGCACAACTTTAGCACACTCTATAATAACAGATAAAAAAACTGGATGGTCTACTACCGAAAAAACGATGCCGTTAGATAAAAAAGAAATAATAAAAAGTAAATATATAATGTACTTACTAACAATTACTTTTAGTTACATAATAGGTATTATTATATTAGAATTTAGTGAATCTTATATATCGGAAGTATTTTACTTTTTTCCAATATCCAGTGGACTTATTTTAGGAAGTATCCTAATTCCCAGTAACTATATTCTTGGAATAGATAAATCTTATCTAGGAATGATGTTATCTATACTATTCACAATTTTCGTTTTACTTCTATTTTACTTCTTCTACTTAAGTGATATTATATATTTAATAATGTTTCCATTTTTAAGCATATTATTTTACTTCTTATCATATAAATGGTTAGTAGAAGCAAAAATAAAATCAAAAAATTAGCACTCTACTATTGACAGTGCTAATCTAAAGTGATACAATTAAAATGTAAAAAGAAAAAGAAACTTTTTACAGGTATTAAAAAAATATTATGTGCTATCCTATATATAGTGGACAACACATAAAAAGAAAGGAAGCTGATATTATGATGTTAATACCAAGAAGAAATGATTTTGATTTATTAGGAGATTTGTTTGATGACACATTCTTTAACAAGAGTGAAAGCAAACTAATGAGGACAGATATTAAAGAAAGAGAAAACGACTATGTAATTGATATTGATTTACCAGGTTATGATAAGGAGAATATCAAAGTTAAAGTTAACGATGGATATTTAACTATTGAAGCAAAAACAAGTTCAAGAGTTGATGAAAAAGAAGGAAAATATGTACGTAAAGAAAGATACTTTGGAGAATGTTCAAGAAGTTTTTACATCGGAGAAAATATAAAAACTGAAGATGTAAAAGCAAAATTCACAAACGGAATACTTTCATTACAAGTTCCTAAGAAAGAAGAACAAAAAGAAATAGAAGAAGATACATTCGTTAACATTGAAGAATAGCCTTAAAAAGAAAAGTAAATAGCAAAATAAATGCTATTTATTTTTAATAAAATGAAAAAATTTTTATTACAACTTCTTAAAAATCAAGAAAGAAATATTCCATTAGAAATAAGCTATGAAAAAGTTCTAAAAAGAAATAAACACTATGATCTGAGAAAAGCTCAAAGAAGAAGAGAATTTTATAAAGAATTTTCATTATATACAGTGCCAACAAAAACAAGATAATAAAATCATATTTATTTGAACATTTTAATTTTGATAGATAATTAAATACTTATTCATTATCTATTTTTCTTAACAAAAATATTATAGAAACTAATTCTAAAAAATGTTAATATTATATTATGAATGAAGAAATAAAAATTAAAAATTTATTATTTAGTTTATCTAAGTCTAAATTTAGAAGTAAATTTCATCTAAAAGATAAAGATTTAGAATACATAAACAAGTGTGGTATAAATAAAATCGAAGAGCACGCTTATGACTTTATAACTAAACGTCTAGCACCATCTAATATTCCTAATGATACTCATCAAACTCCATACAACGGCCATCCTGTTTTTATAGCCCAGCACGCTACTGCGACTTGTTGCCGTGAATGTTTATATAAGTGGCACAAAATAGAAAAAAATAAAGAATTGTCAAAAGAAGAAATAGACTATATAGTTAGTGTTATAATGACTTTCATAAAAAGTAAATTCCACCACTATAAACTGGAAGTTATTCTGCAATTGAGCAAACTTGATTAAACTTATAAATGATTTTATAATAAATCAGAATTAGGAGTTAATAAAAATGACTAGAGAAGAAAAAATTCTAAAAATACAACAATGTTTAATGAATAATCACTATCCAATGAAACGTCCAAATAATTTTTATACTGGAAATTGCTATGCGTACGCAATTGGGAGTACTTTTAGAGATGATGATTCAGATGATTATATTTATAATTTAGGTAATATTTCTCGTATTATATATCCGCCTAAAACATTAGAAGAAGCTAAAAAAGCATTTCAACTTGATATGGAAATATTAGGAATTGATTGTCGAGAAAGTACATATGAAGAAGAGTTACAGGAAGAAGAATGGAAAGTAGTACTTTTCTATGATGATTATTTTGTGGATTCTTATGACTTTCATGTTATGTGTCAAAATGAAAATGGTTTATGGTCTCATGTAGAAAGTATTAATGGTCCACTTATGTGTTTTGGAAACTATAATCCCGTTTATTATAATACTGAACTTTCATTTGTAAGTTTTTTTACTCTTAAAGTCAATAGAGAAAAAATAATGAAAAGAGTTTACAATCAACAAAAAAATGTGTTAAAATATAATTTGTACAGGAGGCTATTTATGAATTTTAATGAAGAATTAGAAAAATTAATGCAAACTAAAATACAACTTATTTCTAAATTAAAAAGTATTGAAACAGAGTTAAAGAATTCTAAAGAACAAGAAATATTACAACACAATGATAAGATGGATACATATCATAAATTAGTGGAATCTTATTCATATTTTGATTCAAAAAAAATTGGAAATATAATTGCAAGTTTAGTAACAGCATTTGAAGGAAAAGAATATGTTTATCAAGAATGTTTATGTTGCCATCATTTTGACACTTATTATATTAGAATAATTATTGATAAAGAAAATAAGCGTGATTATTATGGTTCAATTATAGCTGGTAGGAAAGTAATTCGTTTATCTTTTTGTGAGGTTGATACAAATAGTGCATTATCTTGGAGTTCAATTGGAACACAACTCCCATTTTATCGTGCAAATACAACTACTCATTTTTTAGATACATGTGTTGAATTTGGTGATTTTTACTATGTTAAAGCCTTTTTAGACGAACTGATTTCATATAAGTTGGAATACAATTTAAAAGAAATCCCATCTGAAGAATTGAGAAAGTTAATGGAAAATTTCATTTCATCCAGAATTGAGGAATTTGAGTTATTTAAATTACTTAAAGAGGAGAGATTATTAATTCAACGACAAGAAGATTTAAAACAAAAAGCTGGAGAATATGAACGAAGTCAACAATTAATGCAAGAAAGAGAATTTAGAATTAAGAAATACTACTTTTAGTTCTATAGAATCTATAATGAACAACATCCTAAAGTATTAATTAATAAAAAATGAGGGCTGTGATGAAATTAGATAACTAGTTTCTTACAGTCTTTTTTATATTGATTAGTATAGATAAATTAAAAATGACAAAACAAACAACAAAATTACAATTCCTCTAAACTAAAATTAGAGGAAACTGGGATATATTAACTAATAAATATTTATTTTTAAAACTTTATTATTTGAAAAAGCACACTAAAAAGGGCTATATGAAATTATTTTATTTCATTACAGCCCCTTTTTGCAATTTTAAAGCCATTTCTTTTAATATTCATTATCTAAATTAATTTAAATCATTTATGGTTTCCACATCATTTTTTGATATTTCTTCATTAATTGTCATTTGTATTTTTCTTTTCATTTTTATACACTCCTTTATCATAATTTTGTATTATTACTTTTAGAATAAAATCTTTTATATAATGCACATCATTATTAAAATAATATAATAATTGTGGTATTAAATGTTTAAAAAAGTAATCATTTTTAAGTACCATTCCTTTCACTTCGTTCAAGATACACATAGCCATAAACAATATAATTATTTTTCAGATTATCCC
>JAAVYQ010000002.1 GCA_022791215.1 Bacilli bacterium
AATATCAAACACTCAAACAAACCAGATACTATAGACTTAAATACGATACTGAAATAGAAATTGAAAAGACACAAAAAGAAATAAAAGCAAAAAGAAAAGCCTTACTAAAAGTAGTCATCTTAACTATTGGAACAATTGCCACAATTGTAACAGGCAATTTAATATATAATCATTTTAACAATCACTTTCAAAATAAAGTACCTAAAGAAACACAATACCAAACAATCACAGAAACATACACATCACTAGACACATACGAAAAAGAAGAAGGATTATTAGAATATCTAATAGATCCATCTAGAATATTACTAACAAGATATGAAAAAAGTCTACGAAAGTGATGGAGAATTACTAAGAAAAGTAAGTATGTACTATGTAACAAACTTTGAAACAAAAGAAGAATTAGAAAAATACTATGAAATAGACTTTGACAACACGTTAATTCAACCATTCTTCTATAAAATAATAAAAGCCGAAGAAGATGCGCCACAAGAAGAATATATAGAAATAGAAAGAATGATACAAGACGAAGAAAATAAAATAGAAGAACCTAATGAAACGATATCATTCGCCACTAGTGTAGGACTTGCCATCATATGTGTAGGAATATTAGCGTTATCGTTATTTTACGAAGGTAAAAAAATGCGAGAGTATTATGAAGACTTTGATACAAGTAAAATAATATATAAAGACCAAGAAGAAAAATTAAAAGAACTGATAAAGCATTGTCAAAAAATACTAGAAGAAAATGGTTACACACTACAAAGTGCTATGAAACGATGCGATGAAATAATAGGTTCAAGTTCGTACGAAGACTTAACTGAAGAATATAGAGAAACAATAGACATGTACCAAAAACTAAAAAAAGAACATGAAGAATTAGAAAAAACAATAGAAACACAAAGAAAAGCACTGAAATTATAAGAGGTAAAAGAAAATGGAAGCGATAGAAAAACAAAAAGAACTAAAAGACGAGATAAAATTCATAACGATAGGCTATTCAAAATGTGAACTTCACATAAACAACAAAAGTCATAAAAAGCCTTCGCTAATATTTTTTAATGATTTTGCCATGTCCAAAAAAAATAAAACAAACAAAAGATACAATGTCAGAATATATAAGAGATCAAGAACTGCAAAAAAGCATAGAAACATACAAACTACTTGAAACAAAGAAAGGAATAATCGCTCATGATAGAAGAAATAAAAGCAATAGAACATGATAATTTTAAAAAAGAAAAACAAGAACTCCAAACCAAAATAAATATATTAAAAGCAAAACTAAAAACATCATATGAAATTCTAGACAAAGAAATAATAGAAGAATTAGAAAACGAGATATCCTCAATAGAAGACAAACTAAAAACACACTGGTTTAATACATCACTACATCTTGAAATGTTAGAAGAAATAAACAAATTAGAAGACTTAATCAAAAAATTAATAGAATATTATACTGTGATAGACAAAATAAGATATATAGATAGAAACATAAAAGAAAACATTCAAAATATAACAGAAGAAAAAATATTAGAATTAATAAGAATAATGACTGAAAGTTTATACTATCTTAAAGGAAATGAATACTTTCAATTAGAAAGTCAATCAGAAAAAAGAGATTTAGCATATAAAACAACTTATGAATTAATAAAGACAGAAATATTAATAAACAGAAAAAGCCTACTAATAGATGTAGTAAAACAAGACAAAAACATTAGTAGTCAAATAAATTGGCAAATACAAAAAGAACTAAAAAATATAACTTCATCCAGTTTTGCTAACCCAGCAGCCATAAAAAATATAGAAAGACTAATCTCTCAAATAGAAATTTCCAACCCAGCAGGACTAATAAATCATGAAATAATAAAATCTATATTAGCCATGACAAAAAGTAAAGAATTAAAAGAATCCTATACAAAAAAATATAAAAGTGAATTAGATGAGGTAATTAAACAACAAGATGAAATAGCAACTATCATAAAAACAGACATAAGAGAAGCAATCAAAGAAAAAAAGTCAAAAATAAAAGAATTGAAAAAAACTTCTAAGTTCCTAAAAAAATATATCATAGCTACATTAATAGTATTCTGCATGATTATACCAACAAATTTACGAGAATATAATGTTTACAAAAACAGCATAAAATATAATACAGAGATTATAACTTATTCCCTTCCATCTGAGAAACTAGAAGAAACAACAAAACAACTAGGCTTACTAGAAGGAGGAATAAATTACACATCTAAAACTGGAATAGAATATGGATTCATACGCACATTAGAAACATGTGGGGATTTTTATTATGATGAAATAGGAAACATAATGTATGACTATACTATCTACGACATAAGTGACTTAGAATATACAGAAGATTATAGAACATATTATTTAAATAAAGAAAAACTAGAAGATTCTAGAATAATAGAAAGTGGAACAAAAGAAGGAATGCCAACATATGACTCACAAGTAATTGAACAAAAGCAAAATCAATCAAAAAAAATCAACTTATATCCAGAAGAAAATAAAATTTTAGTGGCATTTCTAGATTTAATATTATTTATAATGATAATTTCGAATTTAATATTATTTATACTTAAAGTAAGGGATAAAAAGCAAAGTAAAGAAGCAATCCTAAAAGTTAAAGAATTAAAAATGGAGTGTGAAGAATTAATTAATAAAAACGAAATACAACTAGAAGAAGTAAAAAAGATTTCCGAAGAATTAAAAACATTAATGAAAGAAGAACTTAAAGGCGAAGAATTATTATTTGAAATCTACAAAGACTATGAAGAAAAAGATCGTGAATTAAGACTCTCTCTTAACAAACTAAGTGACTAAAGAAAGAAGTGAAATAATGTATCAAACTGAATCAAAAAACAACGACATATTTATAAAAATAGACGAGCAAATAAATGGATTAAATTGGGCAATAACATCCAGTGAAAACAAAATAACATTAAATAATACTAGTGGATACAATTTAAACGAAGGTAATTTAGGAATATACATACAAGCAATAAAACACATAATAATGACATACAAACGTGACTACTATAACGAAAAAGAAATAATCAAACAACTAGTATATAATTACTTAAAAATAGAAGTATTATACCTTAGAAACGCTCAAAGTGAAATATTAAGAAGTATAACAGGAGACAACGAATTATTAGAATATACTAAAAAAAAGATAACAAGTGAAATAAATGAAATTAAAAGTTCAGCATACGGTAACATTGAACTAATAAACCATTTGCAAAGAACAATAAGCATCAAAAATGAAATACTAGACGAAGAAATAATAAGAAGTATAGTAAGATGTAACGATCCTGAATTAGTAAGGGAAATAAACAAAGAATTAGTAGAAAACAGCAAAGACAAAATAAGATATCTGAAATCAAACCTAAGAAACAAAACAGAAAACTTTAAAAAATACTACGAAAACTTTTTGAACAAAATACAAATCAATAGAAAAATTAAAAAACAATTAGCACTTTCTTCAACATGGTTTTCTATAATAATGACAGTATTTATAGTCGCGGAGTTAAAAGTTCCAGACTTTATAGACTCACTAAGACCAGTAGCTTACAAAGCAGAAATAGAAAGCATCTCATCATTAGGAGAAAAAGAAACAACAGAAGATTATCTAGCGAAAGATGTACCTACTAGAATAATGGAAGTATACAGTGAAACTTACGAAATAGATGGGTCATACTACAAAGACAAAACAACCTATGATTTATCAAACTTTGAAACAACCTCAGAAATAGAAAAATACTTCACCATAGATTTAGAACTAATAAGTGAAGAAAATATAGAAACCAAAATAAATGCGGAAGAACTTAAGACAGAAGGATATAAAGTACTCAAAAGCATAACATTAGACCTAAAAAATTACACGAAAACCAAAGATGAAAAAGAATTTTTACTATACATATTATGGTTTTTATTATATCTTCTAATAACTATTGTTGCCATAGAAATTCCAAATATGCCTATAGATCAAATCAAAAAAACTCTAGCAAAATACAAAGAACTAAAAGAAGATAGTGAAAACTTAAAATTAGACAAAGAAGTATATATAGAAATAATAAAAGAATTTGAAGAACTACTAAAAAACAGCAACATAGAATTAAATGAAATACTTAAACTATATGAAGAAATAGAAGTATTAGCAAAGATAGATTCAATAACACCAGAAGAGCGAATAATCAAAAGAGACTATGAATCATTCAAAAAAGAAATAGAAGAAATTGGGCTATCAAGTGATTGTGTCAAACTAAAAAAATTATTAAAAATACAGTAGAAAAGAGGCAGACAAATGCAAGAAGCAATTAACCAAAGAAAACAAAAGATAGAATTTCAATATGGGAAGAATTATTGGAGAGTAACATCATCAGACCTTTTATACCTATATAGTACTAACATAGGAAAACCAAATAAAGAAAACTTAGAACAGCACTTAGATGCATTAAAGTACCTACTTACACAAATGAATTCCAAACAATACACTAAAGAAGACAAAAAGCAAATCATGAAAATGATATATAACTACCTATGTTTAGAAGTATTATATGAAAGAAAAAGAAAAAGTATACTATTAGCAAACATAACATTATTTAAAAATTTAGAAGAACTAAAAGAATACATAACACAAGAGTTAAAAAACGAACTAAAAGAAATAAAAACAAGTACATATGGAAATTTAGAACTAATAAAATATCTAGACATGCTGATAAACCTAAAAGGCACAATATTAGACGAAGAAGTAATAAGGACAATAATGAAATGCACCAAGCCCGAACTAGTACAAAGAATAAACCAAGAATTAATAAGTAATAGACTACAAAGCATACAAACAAACCAGTTGGAAAAAAACACTTAACGAAATATTTCTAGCCGCTCATATTGTTCTATTTTGTGGAAGTACAACTCTCTCACTATTCACGGCAAATGAAATACAAAAATTTGTTGCCAAAGGTGGTCCAAAAGAATATAAAACAGAAATAGAAAGCATCTCATCATTAGGAGAAGAAACGCATACAGAAGACTACTTATCTCAAAGTTTTCCAACGAAAACTCTAGAAAAATATAGTAAAACATATATAGAAGAAGGAAAACAATACAAAAAACTAGAAATATATGACATATCAAACTTTGAAACCACAGAAGAAATAGAAAAATATTTCACAATAGATGTAGAATTTCTTGGCTTAAAACCAATAGAAACAAAAACAATAGATGCTAAAGATTTAGAAAAAGATGAATATCAAGTCTTTAGAAACGCAACAAAAAACTTAGAAGACTATAAAATGTCAAGAACACCTGAAGATGAAGGAATGAGATTATTCCTAAAAATTGTGCTTTACATTTTATTATTAGTGTCAGTAATCAAAATCCCAGGGATGCCAATACAAGAAATAATTAAAATAATAGATAAAATAATCGCACAAGAAGAGATAAATAATACTAAAAAAGAAAAAGAAAGCAAATTAAAAGAAATTATAAAACAACTAGAAGAACTACTAAACTCTAACAACATAAAACTAAACGAAATAAATGAATACTTTGAAGAAATGAGACTAATGTCAAACGATAAAAAATTAACACCAGAAGAGCAAGAAATATTAGACATATACAATTCACTAAAAAGTGTAGAAGAAAGCGAAAGCAAATTAAAAGTATATAAATATTATCGAAAATTAAAAAGAAAATTAGAAGTATAAAAACATTAAAAACTATGATATAATCTTAAAGTGATCAAAAATGGAAATAAAAATATTAAAAATAGAAAATGATAATAATTGCATAACAATAAACAAACATATTATAATAAACTTAGGAAAAAACAGCATAAACACATTACTACAAGATGGGTATGATTTAACAAAAATAGACACAGTAATATTCACAAACATAGAAAAAAACACAATCAGTGATTACCCATTACTAATAGTCAGTTTAGAGAAATTAGGAGTAAGAAACAAAATAAACGTATACTATCCTGAAAAAGAAAAAAACAAAATTGAAGAATACATACACAAAAAATATGACACATACTTTGATGCTTACATAGAAGAATATATAACATATATAGAAATAATAGATAAAAAACTTGAAGAAAAAGAAGAAACATACAAATTTATACAAACGACAGACTCTAATTATGGGCTAATAATAAACGATAAAATAGGAATAACAGGAAACACACCTATAACTGACGGAGTCAAAGAAATATATCAAAGAAGCGACTTAGTCATGACAGACTGTGGGCAATTAGAAGGAGACAACCAACATATGGGAATAGACGATTTGGTAGTCTTAAGCGTGCAGTACACAGGAGTCAAGATAATTCCAATAAACATGACAGAAAACATAAAAGAAGAACTAAAAAATATGAAACTACAAAATGTAATAATAACAGACGAAAAATATACATGCTATATGAATTAAAGAGATTTGAGTTTAGGTAAAAATAAAACTTGACATAAAAAAAGATGAAATTGTTAATAACTTTTTCATCTTTTTGCTTTAAATATAAGGTAAAACATTCCAAAATTTAGTATAATTTAATTAACACAAAAAATAAATACTAAACAAAATATTGGAGGTGTCTTACATGAATAATTCTACTACAAATACTTATGAAATGAAACGAGAAATTGTTAATTTTGCAAAAAATATTTCTACAAGTGTAAATAAGTCTACATCAAAGTTTGTTATGGATATGGAATATGGTCTTGCTAAAAGTGGTAGTTGTTTAATATCACAGATAGCTAGAAGTTTAGATGAAGATATTAAATTGTCTTATACGATAGAAAGACTATGTGATAATTTGAATAATTTATATGAGGATGAGAAAGAGGTCATATGGAATAATTATCTTAATGAAGTAAAGAAAAATATAGACTTAGATAATGCAGTAGTATTATTTGATGATAGTGATATAAATAAAGAATACAGTAAAAAATTAGAAGATTTAGATAGAGTTATAGATGCTTCAAGTAAAGATAAGAAAATAGTAAATGGTTATCATGTATGTGAGGCGACAATATTAACAAAAAATAAGAGGCAACCAATAAGTATATATAGTGAAATATATTCATGTAGGAGTGATAATTTTAAAAGCAAAAATATATATACATTAGAAAGTATAAAGGCAGCAGAAAAATTAGTAGGAGAAAACTTCACTGGAGTATTTGACCGTGGGTATGATGACAATAAAATATTTGATTATATGAGTAAAAATAATCATAAATTTGTAGTTAGATTAGATGATGAGAGAACGCTTCTATTTAAAGGTAAGAAACGAAGTGTAGAAGAAGTATCAAAGAGTAGAAAAGGAAAGATAAATTATAAGGCATTATTTGATAATGAAGAATATAATTTAACAGTATCATATACAAAAGCAACATTACCATATAATAAAAGAGAATATCAATTAGTGATAGTATATGGGTTAAGTGAAGAACATCCAATGAAATTATTAACAAATATAGATATAAAAGATAAAGAAAGTGTGATAAAAGTAGTAAGATTATATTTATCAAGATGGAGAATAGAAGAACACTTTAGAGGAAAGAAACAGGAATATGATTTTGAGAATATGAGAGTAAGAACATTAAAAAGTATGAATAACTTAAATAAGTTACTAACAATACATTTAGGACATATAGCAATATTAGCAGACAAGATGGAGAAAAAGTTATTAAGTATAAAAATAATATATGCAAGTAAATCACTAAGACAAAATGCAATAGTATGGTTAAATCAGTTCGCAAGAGGAATAAAAGAGATATTAAAATATGCACATGAAGGAATAAAGAAGTGGCAACAAATAGAAAAACGAGGAGAATATAAGCAACTAGAACTAAGACTATGAGATAAATAAAATTTAAAGAAAAAAGAGAGCATCAATGATGTTCAGTTTTAAGCAAGTATTAAAGTGACAAAATTAATTGTTAAAACGAGAAATTTTCCAAAATTAATAGAATATGATAGAATTAGTTAAATTTTTATTGTAAAAAGCCTAAACTCAAATGTTTTTTTATTTGCATTTGAAAAATATATGGTATATAATAAAGGTCCAAGTACAGGGGGATTTAATATGTCAAAAAATTTAACAAAAGAAAGAGAAATTGCAGTAAAAATACAAACTGCACAAAGAGTTATAGAATATATAGAAAGTCTAGAATTCAACATAGAAAAAGAGAAAAAAATACTAGACGAAATTATAGATGAACAAGAACCAAATATGGGTACAAGTGGAAGACAGTATAAGACTATAACTAACAAAAAACTTAAAATGATAAACACTTTATTAGAATCATTACAAAAATATGAAGAGTACTATAAAATAATAAATGCTTACCAACTATTAAAAAAAGCAGTAAATTTAAATCAAGAAATAACATTACCAAAAGAATATTACGAAATATATAATGGAGAATTACAAAAATTATCAAAAGAAGAACTTAAAGATAAAATAAGTGAATTAATAAAAGAAAACGAAGGATACAAACAACATTTAAAAACAAGGAGTTTATTATGAAAAGAAGAGAAATAGAAATTGAACATTTAATAAACGATGAAAAATATATTTTCAGCTTACAAGTTGTTAAAAGTATAGAATATCTTAAAAACATTGGATTTAATATGTCAAAACAAAATAAACTATATGAAGAAGCAAAAACATACGAGTCAATGAAAAAGCTATATAATGATTTAGATATATATTATAAATACGAATGGATTGCCAAATCTGGAAATTTAATAATGTTTGAAAAAATTCTAGCAGGAAAAGAAGTTACACAACAAAATATATCATCAACAAGTATTTTTTTATCATGGATAGATGACGAAGATTTACAAAAAGACATAATAAAATCATCAGAATTAAAAATATTATTTCAAAGAATATTTGATGCTATATATATAATAATGAAAAAAGATATAATATCTTCACTTAAAGAAAGCTTATTATTTAGGCAAATAAAAAATTCCTCTATATTTTCAGAGTTTATTAAAAATCCAATCATAAAAGACTTTGATATAATTAAAAAGTCAACATACATAGAAAACCAAAAAGCATTTAAAAGACTAAAAGAGCTAAGTAGAAAAAGTGCGAATTTAGTAGAATTTGACATAATAATCAATATTATACAATGTTTAGAACCAAATAATATTGAAAGCAAAATAATTCCAATGCTCAAAAATTACAAAAATATGATGACTTTATTCCTAGAAAAACATAATACAGGAGAAATACCTTCAAAATTAGATACATTAGAAAAAATTAATAATCTAATCCTTGAGTTATCTAAGAAAAGAAAGAAACAAATAACCTCACTATTACTTTCTAGCATTTTGCTTTTAGGGTCAAGCTATGGAGCACCTAAAGTAGCTAATTATCTAGCAAAAGATAGTCTTGCAAATGTATATAATTATACGCTCGAGCAATATAACTTCATAAAATTAAAAGATACAAACCTTACATCAGTAGAAATGATAGAAAATTATAAAATAACAATCATCATTAAAGATAGAATATTAGAAACAATAAAATCTTATGACATAGAACTAGACAAACTCACTCCTGATCATATAAAAAGGATACTTAATGGAGAACTAACATATTTAGAAGAAATCTTACCATTAGAAGAATTAACTAAACTTTTACAAAGAAATGAAATAGAAATTAAGATTTATCAAAAAGACAAACAAAGTATGCTATATAAGACCATAATATATTTTATAACATATTTAGTAATAATATCAACTCTAGGTACATTAGAAATAGTTAATATAAAAAAACGTTGGCGTTTAATAAAAGAACTTGAAAGATTAGAAAAAGAAAAAGAAGAACTAAAAAGAGCTATAGAAAAATTAATAAAAGATTATAATGAAGACTTAAATGAAATAGAAAAAGTAGCAGATAATGCACAAAACATAATAAACAATATAAATCTTGAAGACTACGATTTAAACTTGCACAAAGGACTAGAAGCGATAACAAAGTCTCAAAACAAGTTAAAATTAAATATAGAAAATATAAGGAGATGATAAAAATTATGTCATTTGATAAATTTCAGGATTATAGTTCAAAACTTGCTAAAAGAAATTAATATAAAAATGAAATTTTGCGTTTAGAAAAACTAATAAGCGAAACAACAAGTTATAGAAAAATGTACCAAAATAAAACAATAACATTAAGAATATATGATGGAAGCATAAACTACGATGGAACTCAAAACTATGAAGAATGCAAAGTAACAAAACATATGTGGACTTAAAATCGCTAATAAGAGAAGAATTAAAAAGTAGAGATATTAAAGACTTAGGAGAATACAAAGAAATAATCTTCTCTGAAAAAGATATAAATGATAAAAGACTTGATGAAGAATGCTACAAAGTATTATGTATAACAAGCTATGTTTTATCACTGGTATTCGGAGGCGGAATAGCAATAAATAACATATATGAATACTTTGGGTGCAATTTAGTCATAAAATATCAAAACAGAAGAAAAGAAGAAAGCATAACTTTAATAGAAAAAACAGTTGATAAATACTTAGAAAAAGTATATGAAAATGCACAATTAGAAAAAAGACTATATGAAATTATAGAAAGTTCTGGTTTCACAGAAGAAGAAAAAGAACTAGTAAAAGAACTAGTCATTCAAAAGAAAAGAAGTCAAGAACTTGAAGACAAGTTAAAACGAGAAAAAGAAGTGGCAAGAGTATATAGAAAGTAAATAATCATATAAAAGGAGTTTGTAAATGGAAAGAATAATAAAAGAACAAGAAAAACAACTAATATATAAAGATAAACTAGCAAAAATAGAAAGATATATTGACGTGTTAGAAGAAAATGACATTAATATGGAATCACAAAGAGAATATCTTAAAAAAATACTAACAGAAGAAGAAAGCAAAAAAATATTATACGAATTAGGAACGCTTATAGAAAATTTAAAACAATACATAGACATAATAAATATAATTTTTGATATAGAAGCTTTAAACACACAACAATATCCCGCCCCAAAAAAACAACTAATCTTCAATATAATAGAAATTTTAAAAGAAAATAAAGACGAAGTAAAAATACCAAAAAAAATATTAAAAAAAGCATTAAATGTAATATATCAAAACATAAAAAGCGAATTAGAAAATCAATTAGAAAGTGAAACATTAAATTACATAGGTGCTAATTTCTATGTAGAGCAAATCAATGAAATAATAAAAGAAGACATACAAGAAATAAAAACATCTACATTTGTAAACAATCCTGAAATGTTAGGAGTACTAGACCAAGAAATCGAAAAAAACAAAGAAAACTTACTAAACAAACAACTATTAATAACAATAATCGCGTGTCGAAAAAAAGAAAAACTAAAATCAAGAACTATCCTTTACATGATGAATGAAGCATTAAAATTAAACAAAAACATGATAACTATAAATATAAAACATGAAAAAAGTATAGAAATTATTCAGATAATAAAAGACATCTTAGAAAAATACAAAAAAGCCAAACAAAAAATAAAAGTAAACATACCAGCACTGATACTAACAGGGACACTATTAACAGGCGCAGCCTTAAGTGTACCTACAATCTCAAACAAGACAACATATGATATTACTAATGCTACGGTAGAAAAAGAAGAATTTAATTCTCAAGAATATTTAGAACTACGTAACAGACTCTATATAATGATAATATTATCATCATTAATACCAACCTTTCCGATACATCAGTTAATTAAAATATGCGTACGATTAGAAATGTCAAGAACTACTGGAAAAGAATTTAAAAAGAAAATGAAACTCTTAGAACAAGAAATAGAAATTCTCAAAGAAAAGATACTAGAGAACAAAGAAATAGCAAACGAATACTATTTTCTCTTAAACAGTGGTATACTTAAAAAAGAGATTAATGAAATAGAATATTTATATTACTCATCAATAACATGGGATGCTATTGAAAAATCAGAACAAAAAACAATAGAAGAATTAAAAGCCACATACAAGAGAATAAAAAGTAGAGAACAAAATTAAAAAAATTGGAGATAAAAATGGAAGAAAGATATGATTTAAACTATTACAATTACGAATTGCCAGAACACTTAATCGCGCAAACCCCGCTAAAAGAAAGAAGTGCATCAAAACTATTACTACTAAACAAAAACACAGGAGAAACGAAAGACGAGACATTCAAAAATATAACAAAATATCTAAAACCAGGAGATGTGTTGGTGCTAAACGACACCAAAGTAATACCAGCAAGATTGATAGGTACAAAAGAAGGTACTAATGCTACAATAGAAATACTATTACTAAAAAACAAAGAAAAAGATATATGGGAATGCCTTGCAAAACCGGCGAAAAGACTACATGAAGGAACGATAATAACATTTGGAAACGGTGAATTAAAAGCAAAAATAAACGAAAAACAAAAAGATGGAATAGTAGAAATAGAATTACAATACGAAGGAATACTAAATGAAATACTAGAAAAAATAGGAACAATGCCATTACCACCATACATACACGAAAAACTAAAAGACCAAAAAAGATACCAAACAATATATGCCAAAAACCTAGGAAGTGCAGCCGCGCCTACCGCAGGATTACACTTCACAGAAGAAATACTAAAAGAAATAAAACAAATGGGAATAACAATAACGTACGTAACATTACATGTAGGACTTGGAACATTTAGACCAGTAAACATGGACAATATACTAGAACACGACATGCACAGTGAATACTACATGATGAATAAAGAAACAGCAGACATACTTAACAAAGCCAAAAAAGAAAAAAGAAGAATAATCGCAGTGGGAACAACGAGCACAAGAACATTAGAAAGCATAATGCAAAAAAACGGCAAATTCAAAGAAAGCAGTGAAGAAACGAACATATTCATATATCCAGGATACACGTTCAAAGCCATAGATGGACTAATAACAAACTTTCACTTACCAAAAAGTACACTAGTGATGTTAGTAAGTGCACTATCAACGAGAGACTACATACTAAACGCGTATGCACATGCAGTAGAAAAAGAATATAGATTCTTCTCATTTGGAGATGCAATGTTTATAACTGACAAATTTTAGGAGGAATAATATATGAACAAAGAAGAAAAAATAGAAAAAATAAAAGACTTAATAGAACATTTAGAATACTATAAAGTTGATGTAACAAAAGAAAAAAAGACGTTTGCAAGTATACTTGAAGAAAAAGAGACAGTATATGATAGTGCAATAATTGTAGAAACAGGCGAAGCAGTAATAGCACAAGCATACTCTATGCCTCATATAAGTGAACGAAAACTAACAGCACTATTAAAAGATTTAGAACTATTAAAACTACATTTACTCACACGTGACATATTAGAATATATATCAAATCCTTTAACAAACCTAGAAGAAAAAGTAAAATATAGCCAAGAAGCATTAAAAATAATAAAAGCCAATGATGGGATTATTACAAGTGAAACCATAGACAACATATATCAAATAATATATGAAGCAATAAAAGAAGAACTAGCAAATAACTTAAATAGTGAAATACTAAACACGCTAACGGTCGTTGACAGAAGACATATAAATAGAATAATAAAACAAAACATACATGAAATAAGAACAAGTACATGTGCAGAAAACATAGAATACGTAAAAGAACTATTAGACGAAGAAAGAAAAAAGAGATTAAACAACAATGACGATTACGTTGATACAAATATATTATATAGAATAATAAAATGTGAAAAATGCAAAGAACTTACAACAACAGTAACTGGAAAATTAAACAAAATAAAAACAGAACTAGATTCAAAAAAATTAAAACTAGAAGAAAGAATAAACCAGACACATCCTAATAGATCATTAGAAAAAATGAAAGAAAAGATAAAAGCACTAAAAACAGAATATAAAAACATAAAAAGAAGACTAGTCGCAGGAGCCATAACAACCTCATTAATATTAGGTGTTGGAATTGGAGGAACACAACTTTTAAAAAAGATGATAAGTAAAGATTATTTTGAAACGACCAAAACAACTATAATGTACGATGAAGAAATGAGAGAACCTCAAGTCGAAAAATATTATGAAACATTTATCAAAGAACAAGATAGATTAATATTAGAAACCTATGGACCAATATATACAAACGTAAGAACTATTGGTGCACAAACTATCACAGATTTAGTAAGAGATTACCAAAAATACT
>JAAVYQ010000039.1 GCA_022791215.1 Bacilli bacterium
CATTCACTAAAAATTCAATATGTACGGGCACTTAGTCGCGAAAAGACCAAGTATCGTGCACTTTTTGACGTGCAACAATTTTTCCATACAAGTGGTAGTATACCACACTTTATAAAAAATTCAATTTTTTTGTGCTTCTTTAACGTTTTATATGGGCAATTACTTCTTAAAAAGGAAGATAAAGTAAATACTCGGGCACTTTCAATTTAATTCAAGCAAAATAAACAAACAACAATAATAAATGATATTTTTTTATCATTTTCGTCATAATTCGACATCATTCGACAAAAGTATTTGATATCATAACAATGGTGATTAAAGATGACTATTATAAAAATTATGATAATTAATGGAATATTAGCATTATTTCCAATACTAATTTACGAATACTTTTATATATACATGCAAAACTTAAAAAAAGAAAAAATAGAAATACTATTAAACTTCTCATTACTAATAAGTCTATACTTAACTATGTACATAAAAAACTACATACCTGAAATATTTCAATTTTCCGGATTAATACTTCCAGTACTAATATCATACTTTGTAAAAAAACCAAAAACAGCAATACTAATAAGCATAGTTATAGGAGAATACATAATAAGAGACTTAAACTACAACATAATAACAACAATAATATATTTCAGTTTACTTTTTATAATATATATAATATATAACAGAACCAACAAAACACAAAATTTTCTACTAAAATCATACATTACATTAACATCACTAATGATAATAATAAACGAAATACCACCTGTAATAAAAAATAGAAATTTAATCTTAGACAGCGCAATATCAGTAATAATTTTCATATTTATAATATACATAATAAATATAATGTTAAAAGAATCATCAAACATAATGAGTTTACACTCAAATCTAAAAGAATTTGAAAAAGAAAAATCGATCAGGCTTTCACTATTTAAAATAACACACGAAATAAAAAATCCAATAGCCGTAGTAAAAGGATACTTAGACATGTTTGACTCTAACAACAAAGAAAAAAGTGAAAAATACGTAAACGTTATGAAAAACGAAATAGATAGAACACTAAATTTACTTACAGACTTCATGGAATTCACAAAAATAAAAGTAGAAAAAAAAGAAAACAATTTTAACGAATTAATAGACGATGTAAAAGAAGTATTAATACCTTTCTTCATAGCAAAAAACATATCTTACTACTTTGAAGTAGAAGAAAACATAAACATAAAAATAGATTACTTAAGAATGAAACAAGTAATCTTAAACATAATAAAAAATGCAGTAGAATCATGTGAGAAAGACACTGGACATGTTTCTACTACAATCTTTACTGACACTGATTCACTTTATATATATGTAAAAGACAATGGAACAGGCATGACAAAAGAAACACTAGACAAAATACTAACTCCATTCTATACAACCAAAGAAAAAGGAACAGGTCTAGGTGTAAGCTTAAGCAAAGAAATAATAGAATCACATGGAGGAAACTTAAGCTACACATCTGACATAGGAAAAGGAACTGTTTGCAAAATAGCCCTACCTAAAAATTAATAAAAATATGGTGGTCTGGGTCCATAATAAGGCGGATAATAAGGCCTTGGTCTAGGATTAGTAACTGCAACAGCAGCCCCACCAGTAAAAGCACCTAACAAAAATGGTCCTACAAAAGGAGCGAATGCAATTCTATCATCCTTTTTATAAGATATTTTTCTAGGCATATAATTATAATTTTGATACATAAAAACACCTCTTACTCTAATGTATGAAGTGTTTTAATTTTAGTGTAGGCTTTTAAATCTAAAAAAATTAAACGAAGGTCTATTATTAAATCTCATACCAGTCTCTAAAGTCCCAAATCCACTTGAAACATAGACACTAAACCCATTCAACTGATAAAAATCTTCATAATAATTCATACTACCTTCATACCTAAATAGTCCCCCATAAAAAGGAATTCTAATTTCTCCACCCAAAGAATTACCTACAAAAACTAAATCTGGCTTATTAGGAAGAGCCTTAACCTTATCAACTATATCTCCCTCATGAGAAAACATTATAGTATAACATCCTGGATTATTTGCCTTAAACTCAAAACTTTTAGTCAAATCATAAGATCCCTTAACAAAACTACTTACACCTACCAAACAAATTGGAGAATTATCATTAACGAAAATATCTTCCTCAGCATTATCTAAAACTATAAACCCTGTACTATTAAGAATACTTAAAACATTTTCATCATCATCAAAAGAAGTAACAGCATACTTACCCAAACTAGAATTTATCCTAACAAATTCCTTAGAAATATTTTGAACATCATTCTCATCAAACTTATAACCTTTAGCAATCAAGCCTCCACCAAACAAAACAATATCAGGCTTCAAAAGATTAATTCTATCAACGGCTTCTTGAATCAAATTAAGATCATCCTCACCTGAATAAATAAAATCACTAAAATAAATAACTTTAATACCACTAAAATTAAGAGGAATTCTTTCACTAGAAACTCTATACTCTTTTACTCTCACACCACTAGTACCAACATACTTAGCATACATAAACATACACACAATAACCAACATAAACACAATAAAAGTATTTATCAAAACATTGCTCTTTTTCTTCTTTTCCTCTTCCATAACTTTACACCATAAAAGCGACTGCCATAAAACTTATAAAGTTATGCATAGCATGCAAAATCATACTAGAAAACACATTATCAGTCTTAGTATAAATATAACCAAAAGCGTATCCAAGAGCACCATAAGGGATGACATAAAGATACTCTAAAACTGAAGTAGTACCTGCAAAAACAATATGAGCAAGACCAAACATCAATGCAGTAACCAAAGGAAACCATTTATTACTAGGAACCATTTTTTTAAGCACAAACCTAAAAAGCATTTCCTCAACAAAAGGTGCCATTACAACTACGGAGTAAAAACCTAAAAGCAAATTTCCACTAATAAACTCTCTATTAGCCTCCTCATTAGCAGCAATATCTCCCAAAATATAAGACAAAATAATATTACTAACTGCCATAACAGCAAAAGCAATAGCCCAACACTTAAGCCCATCTCCAAAATATCTAGGAAAATGCTTTCCAAAATCCTTTAATTTATCAAAAAGCATTTTATGATAAACTAAAATTAACAAAAGAACAAAAGATGTATTACCTATCATCATAGCACTATTTTCACTTATATGAAGTAAATAATAAAATGTACTTCCAACCAATGATGGAACAAGTATATACCCCATAAAAACCAAAATAAAAATTCCTAGACCTTTCAAAAACATTTGAAACTTTGTATCTTCATTTACTACTATATTTTCTTTATTTTCCATATCTCATCACAAACATATTATACTTTAATTTAGAAAAAAATAAAACCCCTAAACTAGGAGTTTTACATTTATACACTTGGTGTATACTTTTTTGGAAAATCATATTCTTTTCTATCTATACCAAAAACATTAAACTTAAGTTTATCTTCAAATTTTTGTTTTTCCCTAATATCTAGTAGAATATTAAATGCTTCTAATGCAGCTCTTTGTCTAGAAAGTTCCATTTCAACCATAACAAGAATATCTTGAGATGCTGCTTCTCTACGAAGTTGCTCACTTTCAAAACCAGTTTTTAAAATATCTCCAGTTAACCCATAAAAATTATTATTCTTCATAGAAATTAACAATTTACTAACTGCCTCTTTTTGACGTCTTGACTCAGTCTCAAGCCTTGATTTTAATTCTACAAGTCTCTTTCTTCTTGTATCTCTTTCTACTATCAAAAATGTACTTATCTCATCTTGAGTACAAGTATACAATTCAAATAATTTTTCATCTCCAATTATCATGCTTAAAATATCATTCATTTTTTATTCCCCCTCTAACTGTTTATAATTGTACCATAAAAAGTCTTCAATGTCAATATATTTGTGATTTATTTTGCACATTTTTATTTTTCAACCTTAATAATACTCTTTTTACCCTTTTGCAATACTGTTTCACCTATCTCTATAATAGCATTAACATCACTTATCTTATCACCATTAACCTTAACTCCACCTTGCTCTACCATACGTCTAGCCTCACTTTTAGATGGACAAAGTTTAGTTTCCACAAGTAAATCTACTATATTACATTCATTCTTATTTACCTTAACAGTAGGCATATTTTCACTTACCTTACCGCTAAATACCTCTTCACTTGTCTTTCTAGCATTTTCAGCCTCTTCTTCACCATGTAAAAATTTAACAACTTCAAAAGCAAGTCTCTTTCCTGCTTCACGTTTCTCAGGTTCACGATTTAAACTATCTTCTAAAACACTTATTTCATCCAAACTCAAGAAAGTCAATTTCTTAAGATAATCAATAACCTTAGCATCTTCACTATTAAGTAAAAATTGATACATTTCATAAGGACTAGTCTTTTCCTTACTAAGCCACACTGCTCCACTTTCACTCTTACCAAACTTAGTACCATCTGCTTTAGTTATAAGAGGCATAGTCAAACCATAACATTCTGCTGATTCTCCATGCTTTTTACGGATCAACTCAAGACCTGAAGTAATATTACCCCATTGATCCTGACCACCAAGTTGTAAAGTTATACCTTTCTCATCATACAAATGTAAAAAATCTATAGACTGAAGTATCATATAAGAAAACTCAGTATAACTAATACCACTTTCTAATCTTCTCTTAACTGTATCCTTACCAAGCATATAATTAACATTAAAAAACTTACCATAATCTCTCAAATAATCAATAAAATTAACATCTTTATACCAATCATAATTATTAACTAACTCACAATCAACCAAACTATTTATAATATTTTTAAGACCATTGAAATTATATTCTAAAGTTTCCTTACTAATAACATCTCTCTCACTCGTAGTTCTAGGGTCACCAATAAGACCCGTACCACCACCAACTAAAATATAAGGAGTATGTCCATGTTGTTTCATTCTAATAGCCATTACAAGCCACATCAAATGACCTATATGAAGACTATCAGCAGTCGGATCAGTACCAACATAAAACTTAAGTCCACCATTATTAATCTTATCAATCAAATCCTCACTAGTAATACTTTCAACTAGTCCTCTCAATTTTAACTCTTCAAAAAAAGTCATATTATCTCCTCCAAAACAAAAAGGCACTACCACAAAGGACTAACATATCGTCAGCGGTACCACCTTAATTTATATTTCTATACTCTTTTCATACTATAACGTGTATAAAACGTGTTTTACCTAAAGAATATGTAACTTCATAATAATTATATATTGATTTACACCTACCATCAACTCTCTAAAATATGAATTATAACTACTACTATCCCCTCAAAGGCTAACAACACATAAATTATAGCACACATAAATTGACAAATCAAATAAATTATAATAGAATTATACCTAAGAAGTAGATGTGTTAAGAAGGCAAGTTGATAATTTTTAAATTATTGACCCCCTCGCGCAATCTACTTTTTACTTTTTGTATAAATTTTGAACTCTATAATGATTTTCATAGAAACAACTTCAAACTCTAATAAATAAAAGTTTTCTCCTATAAACAAGTTAGTTAAATAATAATTCCAACCATTATATTTTTCTCGTTTCTTTTTTTCACCACATTGATTTACTAATCTTGCATGTTCAATAATTTTTTCTAAATTCATTAGTATTA
>JAAVYQ010000040.1 GCA_022791215.1 Bacilli bacterium
ACATGGTATAATGGACTTTCAAGTACAGATAAGAACTATATAGATACAGGGGCAATATATTGTAATGATAGAAATATAGCGAGTGGAAGTACATATAGTACAACTAATTCATTCAACTATGCGGCATGGGGAAGACTAATAACGAATAAAGCACCAACATTCAATTGTAGTAATACAAGTGATAGATTCACAACATTTGGATTGATGACAGCGGATGAAGTAGCATTCGCAGGAGGAGTATATGGAACAAATAGTCCAAAGGCATATTATTACTTAGCACAGGATGGAACAAGCAGTATCACTGGAAGCAGTTACTGGTGGACAATGAGTCCGCATTACTTCACTGGTAGCTCCGCGCGCGTGTTCCTCGTGGGTGGCTCTAGTTACCCTGGCTACTTGGGCATCGACTGGGTCTACTATAGTAACGTCGTTCGTCCAGTAGTGTCTCTGAAATCTAGCGTGCTGGTAACTGGAGGAAGCGGAACAGGAACTAATCCATATACACTTAAAACACCAAGTCCAACTTGCTCTAGCAGCACATTCGCTACATTAAGTGCTTGCCAGGCTTCATGCACTGGAGGTACTTGTAAAAGTTCTTCGACAGGATATAAATGTAATTGCGAATATTAGAAAAAATAAGGCTTTGTTTTAAAGCTTAAAAAAGTTAAGATAACATTAAATATAAACTTTGTATAAAGACTGATGTCTAAAGCAAAGTTTATTTTATTGTAAATTAAAAAAGTTTAATAAAGTGTTATATAGAGAAGAGTATTGGTTAAATGACATGTTATACACAATAAAGCTAGAAAAGAAATATGATGAAGGTAAGATTTCAAGTTACAACGGATAAATCATAAAATCTATTTATAATAGTCAAAAAGTTTACTAATTTTGTCAACTATGATACAATAAAGTTGGTGAAAAGATATGTTTTTAGACGAAATTATTATAAAATTAGAAGCAGGTAGAGGTGGAGATGGCTGCACCTCTTTTAGACATGAAAAATTTGTTGAAATGGGAGGCCCAGACGGAGGGAATGGTGGTAATGGTGGCAACATCATACTAAAAGCTGACGAAGGACTAAGTACATTAGTTGACTTAAAATACAATAGGAAAATAAAAGGAAACAAAGGAGAAAACGGAAAAGGAGCCAATAGGACAGGTGCGACTGGAGAAGATGTAGTTATTAAAGTACCAGTGGGCACAACTGTCAAAGATGAAGAGACAGGCCTAATAATATGCGACTTAATAAAAAATGAAGAAGAATATACAGTTGCAAAAGGCGGCCGAGGCGGAAGAGGAAATGCAAGTTTCAAATCAAACAGAAACAAGGCACCAAAAATAAGTGAATATGGGCTCAAAGGAGAAGAAAGAACCATAAAATGCGAATTAAAACTACTAGCAGACATAGGACTAGTAGGATTTCCAAGTGTAGGAAAAAGCAGTTTAATCAGTGTAATAAGTGCTTCCAAGCCAAAAATTGCTGACTACCACTTCACAACATTAGTACCCAATCTAGGAGTGGTAACAGTACCCGGAAGAAACAGTTATGTTGTCGCAGACTTGCCAGGAATAATAGAAGGAGCAAGTGAAGGAGTTGGCCTAGGCGATAAATTTCTAAAACACGCCCAAAGAACAAAAATAATTGCATTTGTAATAGACATGAGCGAACATGATGGAAGAGACGTAATAGAACAATACGAAATATTAAAAAACGAATTAAAACAATATAATGAAAAACTATATAACAAAAGAAGCATAGTAATAGCCAATAAAATGGACGTTCCAGTAAGCCTAGAAAACCTAGAAAAATTCAAGAAAAAATACACAGAAACAGAAATAATAACAACCAGCGCAGTCACTAGAGAAGGAATCAAAGAACTAATATTAGAACTTAGAAACAAACTAGACGAAGAAGAGCAAGCAGAAATATATGAAAAAGATGAATTTGAAAGTTATGTACTATACGAATTCAAAAAAGAAAAACCGTATGAAATACGAAAAGAGAATGATCACACATACATAATAAGTGGAAAAAAATTAGAAGAATTACTAAACAAAACTAGATTCAATTCAGACGAAGCAGTATTAAAATTTGCAAAAAAACTTAAAAACTTAGGAATAGACGAAGAATTAAAAAAACTAGGCGCAGAAGATGGAGACACAGTCAAAATACTAGAAGCAGAATTCACATACAACGAAAAACTAGACTACTAAAGGAGGAAGTATGATAGACAAATTTGTACCAGACATATATGCACAAAGCATACATAGAATAAATTATGAAAATCTAATAAAAAAAGGAATAAAATGTATAATATTTGACCTAGACAACACGATCGCACCAGTAGACATAAAAGAACCTGATGAAGAAGCAAAAAATCTAATGTTCAAACTAAAAGAAATGGGAATAAAACCGATATTGATGTCAAACAGCGAAAAAAAACGTGTAGAACCGTTTAGAAATGGACTGGAAATAGACTCATGTGCAGATGCTAGAAAACCATTCAAAAAAAACTATAAAAAAATCCTTTCAATATACAAATTCAATCCAGAAGAAATAGCCTGTGTAGGAGACCAATTACTAACTGATGTAGTAGGCGCGAACAAAATGGGAATGACGAGTATCCTAATAAATCCAATAAGCAAAAAAGATAGAATAATAACCAAACCAAACAGAATATTAGAAAACATAATAATGAAAATACTAGGAGCAAAAGAAGTATTCAAAAAAGGAAAATACTATGAATAAAAAATGTATAGGATGTGGATTAAGACTACAAAGTGAAAAACAATCAGAACAAGGATATGTACCTGAGAAAAAAATAGAAACAGCAGAATATTGTGAAAGATGCTTCAAAATAAAAAATTATGGAGAAGCGAAAATAATAGACAAAAAAGAAGAAAGAGAAGAATTTATAGAAAAACTAAACAAAGATAAAAAGCCTATAATATATTTAATAGACGTTACAACAATAAGTGACGAAACGCTAGAACCGATAAAAAAAATAGAAACTAAAATATATCTAGTACTAACAAAAATAGACTTATTACCAAAAAGTGTAAAAAAAGAAAAACTAATAAAATACATACAAGACAAACTAACGATGGTAAACGAAGTGCTAATAATTAGTAGTACAAAAAAATGGAATATAGAAGAACTATACAAAAAACTAATAAAAAACAAAGTAAAAGAATGCTATGTAATAGGCCACACCAACAGTGGAAAATCAAGTCTAATAAATGCACTACTAGAAACAAAAGGAAAAAAAGCCTATATAACCACAAGCATAGTACCAAACACTACTGAAGAAGTAATAAACATAAAGCTAGACGACAAACTGACAATAATAGACACACCTGGCTTCATAAACAATAAATCTATAGTAAACTATATAGACATAAAAGAATACAAAAACATAATTCCCAAAAAAGAAATAAAACCTAAAATATATAATCTAAGACCGAACTTTACAATAATAATCGAAAAATTCATAAGAATAGAAAACAACAGCGAAGAAACAATACAAATGATTTTCTATCTAAAAAACGAGTTAAAATATAGAAAAATGAAAAAAACAACAAGCGATGACCTGAAAATATTACCGAAGCAAAACATCAAAATAACAAATGAAGAAGACATAATAATAGAAGGATTAGGATTCATAAAATTTCCTAAAAACGGGATTATAACAATATATATAATAGATGACAAAATAATAAGCAAAAGAAAAAAATTAATATAGAAGGTGAAAAAAATGGGGATAATAAAAGTAATGGACGAAATGCTAGCCAACAAAATTGCTGCTGGAGAAGTAGTAGAAAAAGTTTCATCAGTAATAAAAGAGTTAGTAGAAAACAGTATTGATGCTGGAGGAAAAACCATAAAAGTAGAATTAATAAATGCCGGAATAAAAGAAATGCGAGTAACCGACGACGGAAAAGGAATGGACTCAACCGACGCGTTACTTGCATTTACACCTCATGCGACAAGCAAAATAAAAAACGAAAACGACCTATACTTTATAAACACATTAGGATTTAGAGGAGAAGCATTACCATCAATAGCCAGTGTAAGTGAAGTAGAATTAAACACTTATGCTGAAGGAGAATCAACAAAAATACTAATCAAAGGAGGAAAGTTAGAAGAAACAGGAACAAGCAACATAAGCAGAGGGACTAGTATAACAGTGAGAAACCTTTTCTATAACACACCAGCAAGACTAAAATTTCTAAAAAGTTTTTACACTGAACTAAACAGTGTAGTATCACTCATCGAAAAAATGGCATTAGCGAATCCAAAAATATCATTCACGTTAAAAAGCGAAAACAAAGAAGTAATCAGAACTAGTGGAAGTGGAGACCTGCTAAAAGTAATACACGAAATATATGGATACAACGTAAGCAAAAACATGGTGTCAATACAAGGAGAAAACCTAGACTACGAAATACATGGATACGTAAGCAACATAAACATAAGTAAAAGCACAAAAAACAACATGACAGTACTAGTAAACGGAAGAATAATAACCAACACATACATAACAAAAATAATCAAAGATGCATACCACACATTCCTAGCTGAAAATAGATATCCGATCGTAGTAATAAACATAGAAGTAGATCCAACATTAATAGACGTAAACATACATCCCACAAAACAAGACATAAAAATAAGTAAAATAGAAAGTTTAGAAGAACTATTATTCTCATTAATAAGAAACCAACTAAACAAAACTGACAACACATTCAAAGCATACATTGAAACACCTGAATCCGAAGAAAAAACTGAAACAAAAACAATATACTATGACGAACAACCAACGTTCAAAGAAGAAAAAGAAGAACCAAAACAAGTAGAAGAACAAACCATAGATTTCTACATAAGTAAAGAAACACTAGAATATGATGCACAAATAGAAGAAAAAGAAATAGAAGAAAAAACACTAATCCAACCAGTTGGCCTTGCCATGGGAACATATCTATTTGCAAACGACGAAAACAATGTATACATGATAGACATACATGCCGCTAATGAAAGAATCAACTATGAAAAATATCTAAAAGAATTAAAAGAACAAAAAACAAACAAAATATCATTACTATTCCCAATAAACATAGAACTAACAAAAAACGAATACATGACAATAATAGAGAACCAAGAACTCATAAAAAATTTAGGAATAGAATTTGAAGAATTTGGAGTACAAACAATAAGAGTAACCGCGCATCCCACATGGTTAAAAGAAGGATACGAAACAGAAAGTATTAATAAAATATTTGACTTACTAGTAAACATGGGCAAAAAATTTGACAGAATAAAATTTAACGAACAACTAGCAATAAACCTATCATGCAAAATGAGTGTAAAAGCAAACACAAACATAGGATTTCTAGAACAAGACATACTACTAAAAAGACTAATGAAATGTGAATTCCCTTACACGTGCCCACATGGAAGACCAACGATAATAAAATACACAAAATACGAACTAGAGAAATTATTCAAAAGGGTAAACTAAGGAGTAAAAATGAAAATAGTAGTAATATTAGGTCCAACTGGGACTGGAAAAACCGAACTAAGCATAGCACTTGCCAAAAAAATGAATGCAGAAATAATAAATGCAGATGCGACACAAGTATACAAAGAAGTAAATATTGGAGTAGCCAAAATAACAGAAGAGCAAAAACAAGGAATACCGCATCACCTAATGGACATAGTATCAGTAAAAGACAATTACACTGTAATGAACTATCAAAAAGATGGGCGAGCAATATTAGACCAAAAGATCAAAGAAAACAAAAACATCATAATAGTAGGAGGAACAGGACTATACATAAAAGCATTACTCTACAATTACAAATTCATGCCAGAAGAAGAAAAAAAGACATATGAAGGAATCACGAACGAAGAGTTAAAAAAGCGAGCTGACGAGATATATCCACAAAATGAAATACACAAAAACAATAGAAAAAGACTAGAAAGATTTCTAAGCCATTACGATGTAACAGGAGAAATAATAAAAACAACCAAAGAAAAAGACGAAGCGCTATACGAATTCACACTAATAGGACTAACCGCACCTAGAGAAGAACTATACAACCATCTAAACAAAAGAGTAGAAATAATGATGTGTGAAGGACTATGTGAAGAAGTAAAAGACTTATACCACAAAAAACTAACAAAAGCGGAAAACTTTATAGGATACAAAGAATTCACACAATACTTTAAAGGAGAAAAGAACATCATGGACTGTATGGAAGAAACAAAAAAGAACAGTAGAAAATATGCAAAAAGACAATACACATGGTTTAAAAACCAATTCCAAAACGTAAAATGGTTCCAAGTTGACTACAACCACTTCAACAAAACGATAAAAAAAGTGAGTGACTATCTAGACACCCTCTAAAAAGAAACTCTCATCAAAATTATGCTCTTTATCATCAAGACTAAAGAGTTTTTCTTTTGTGATCAAAAAATAATTATTACTATACTTAGCATTATTAGTATCATCCCAAGTCAAATCCAAATGAAGCCACTCATTATCAATAAAAACCAAATTCCAAACATGATTATCACTACTAACCTTCAAATTAGGAATATCAAGCCTATCTAGAAATATTGCCATAGCATCGCTATAACCTGAACAAACACTAAAACCCTCCAAAAGACAACCATAAGCACTGGTACTATCATACATAGAACTACCATCAATACCAGCATTATCATACTCAGCATTTTTAATAATATAATCATGAATTAAAGAAATCTTTTCTCTATCAGACTTAGCATAAATATTTAACTCACTAATAACTGAATTAACCTTATCCTCTAAACTCTTAATCTTACTATCAGAATACTTATGTTCAACATCAATTTTAATCTCACCATTACTAACAATCTTAGTATTCAAATTATAAAAACTATTAAAAGGGTGGACATAATTATTAATCTTACTTAAAAGTTCATTATCAAAAGCCACAGTCTCAACATCCTTCATACAATCAGCATAACTATCAGGACAATAAAAAGTAAACTCATCCCAACCATTATTCAAAACATTATAAAAAATGTTCATAATATCATCAATATTATAAGGTACAAAATCCTCATCACTAGAAAACACTAAATAATTATAATCTCTAGTAAACTGATTACCATCCTTAATAACTAACTTAGTATCATTAATAAGATAAGACTTCACGACACTACTAATAGTTTCTATATTATTATAAACCACCCAAATAATTCCAAATAAAATCAATGTAAACAAAATATTTTCAAATTTTTTCATAATTAAAATTATAGAGTAAAAAGAGATAGAATTCAACCAAATAGACAAAAATATACAAAAAAAGACACAAGAAAATAAAAAAATAGCAATTACTTGCTACTTAATGCGTTAATCTTTTTAGTTAGATTAGATTTATATCTAGCGGCAGTATTTTTCTTGATAACGCCTTTAGCCTGAGCCTTATCAATACGTTTAACAGCCTCTGCTAATCTAGTAGATGCTTCTTCTACATTATTTTCATTAATACTTTTCAAAGTTTTCTTAATAGCAGTTTTCATACTAGATTTTACATCATTATTAAGCGCTGCTTGTTTTCTACTTGTAATAATTCTCTTTTTTGCACTTTTAATATTAGCCACTTACACTTCCTCCTTCCAACATACACAAGTAGATTTTATCAAAAATGTGTATAAAAAGCAACAAAAAAATCAAATTAATAATAGGTGACGAAAATGTACAAAGAAAATATATTTATAGAAGAAAGTGAAAAACTAATAAACTCGAGCGCACTAAAAGAAGAAAACGAAGACGAGAACGGAATAAAAGTCAGCAAAATCACATTAGATGCCAAAACAGCCAAAGCGATAGAAAAAAACAAAGGAAGATACATAACGATAACATATAAAAAAGACAACGCAGGAAAAATAGTAGAAGAACTAATAAACACGATAGTAAAATCAATAGAAGACCTACAAGAATATCTAAAAATACCCAAAAAGAAAAAAGTACTATTCGTAGGACTAGGAAACAAAGACGTCACAAGCGACAAATTTGGATATCTAACGATTGAAAAAATAGAAATAACGAACAAAAACCACAAAATATATAAAGACACATTAGGAATAACGAACATCAACAGTGTAGAATTCACTCGAGCACTAAGTGAATTACTAGACCCCGAACTAGTGATAGTATTTGACTCCCTAAAAGCCGAACACATAACAAGACTAGGAAACACTATACAACTATCAACAGGCGGGTTATATCCAGGAAGTGCACTAAACCAAAAAAAATGTGAACTATCGAAAAAAACAATAAAAGCAAACGTAATATGTATTGGAATACCGACGATAATAAACATGAAAGACATAACGGAAGAAAATCCAGACCTATTAGTATCAAGTAAAGACATAGACAAAGTCGTAGATAACATGAGTAGCCTAATATCAATTGCAATAAATAGACTATTCTAACATCAATCGACTTTTTTTGTATATACTTAATAGTAGAATAGTAGTAGGTGATAAAAATGGGACAAAAATTTAGAACTAAAAAATCTAAAGAAAGAAATATGAAAGGACTGATATACATATCACTATTCATACTATCATTCATATGTACGATAAAAATACTATACCCTGATACAGACTTTACAAGAGAATACTTACTAAGTTCACTACTAAGTGAAAGCACAAGAGGGCAAAGCATAATAACAGGAACAGCAGTAAAAAACATGACGACTCCAAAACAAATGATATACAGCAGTCTAAACAAAATAGTAGAAAAAAACAACCTAAGCGTATTCTCAAACATAGAATACGACACATATAACTATGAAGATGCCAAAAGTGACTATGTTGAAGACCCTAATCCAAGCATACCAGAAAGTCCATTAGTATACATATACAACACACACCAATTAGAAGAATACTCTTCAATCATGCCATATGACTACTCCGTAAGGCCAAACGTAATGATCGCATCATACATAATGAGAGAAAAACTAGGAGAAAACGGAATACCTGCGATAGTAGAAACAAACAACATAAAAGAATACCTAAGCAAAAGTGACATGACATACAACAAAAGTTACTTAGCGAGCGAATACTTCGCGAGAGAAGCGACGACAAAATATCCAAGCATATCATATCTAATAGACGTACATAGAGACAGTGTAACAAAAGAAGCCACATACACAGAAATAGATGGAAAACCATATGCAAGAGTATTACTAGTGACAGGAATGGAACACACCACGCCTGGAAATTCAGATGGATTCGCTGAAGCATTAAACGAAATACTAGAAAAAAATTATCCTGGACTATCAAGAGGAATACTTAGAAAAGGAGGAACACCAGTCCATGCGATATATAACCAAAACCTAAACGGAAAAAGTGTATTACTAGAAGTAGGTGGAGTAGACAATAAAATAGAAGAAGTAAACAACACCATGGAAGCCTTATCAAAATCACTAAGTGAATACATAAGGAGTCAAGGATGAAAACAAACAAAAAAAGAAATCCACTACTAATAGTGGTTGTAATATTATTTGGAATATATGCTTCACTGTACTACCTAGCAGAAAGTGGATATTATGACTACAAAGAATACAACAAAATGATAATAACAGAAGAAGCGATGAAAAAATTTGAAGACGACGTCGCAGCAGGCAAAGACATCACATTAGATGATTACATAAACATCGAATACAAAGATTACTCAAACAACGTAAGCAAATTAGGGCTAAAAACAAGTGAAACATTAGAAAACTTTGTAACAAAAGGAATAGGAAGTTTCTTCAAAATATTCAGTAAACTAGTAACTGGATAAGAACAAAAGAAAATAAAAACTTGCTTCAATTCATTCCAAACTCTCACGAGTTTATTTTCCTTCTTTTTATACATAGTTGATTGCTTTATCTAAAGGCTTACATACCCTAGTCGCTAGGGTTTTAATTTTAAATAATTTATTGTTATCATATCTTTATTACTACATTTAATTTTATATTCTAGTATATATTAATTTTCTTGAATCTTTAATAAAACAAAAAAGAGGCATGGCCTAGACTTATAATTAAATCCCTTAACTATCACACCTCTAACATAATATATGACAAAAGCCAATAAAGTTTACTATTTTATCAAATCTCTAGCAGCCTTAGAATAAGATCTAGTAAGAAGACCTCTACCCAGCAAAGTACCACCAAAATACCTGACCACAACGATCAAAGAATTATCAAGATTGTTAAAATTAATAACATCCAAAATCGGTTTACCAGCAGTATTACTAGGTTCCTTATCCTCATTCTTTCTCTCAACATTACCAAGTTTAAAAGCATAACAAAAGTGTTTAGCTTTCTTATGCTCCTTTTTTAATTCATTTAAAATATAAATGACATCATCCTCACTATCAATAGAAAACAAAAAACCAAGAAACTTACTTTTCTTCTCAATAATCAAACTTTCACTAATCTTCTTCATAACAACATTTTAAAATAAAACCAGTTATTTTTCAAGAAAAACACTCATATAATTTCTTAGGTGAAAAAAATGACAATAGAAGATTATTTAAAAACTAAAAACAAACCTACAGAAACCAAAACAAAAACAATAAGAAAAAGCATAATAAATAGAACATTAATCACAACATGCATAGTACTATCAATACTTGTAATATGCAATATAAGCGAAAAATTCACCACATACATAAACAAATATGTATTTGAAACAAACTACAACTTTGCAAAAATAAATGCGATATACAAAAAATACATGCTAGAACTAAATCCCAAAAAAGAAAAACCGAATGTACCAGTAAGCAAAAATGATAACTTAAATTACTATGAAAAAAAAGACTATCTAGATGGAGTTGAACTAAGTATAGACGAAAACTACAATGTAACGATGCTAGAAAGCGGACTAATAGTATATATAGGAGAAAAAGAAGGCTATGGAAATTGTATAGTTGTACAACAAAGTAATGGGATAGATGTAACATATGGAAACGTAAAAACAGGAGACATAAAAATATATGATTATATAGAAAAAGGAAAAATAATAGGAACCGCGTCTAAAAAACTATACATAACATTTGCTAGTGATGGTGAATATCTTGACTATAAGACATATATCAAATAATTTATACATAGACATAACAACTTACATAATAATACTAATATCATTTCTAGCAGGATACTTTGAAATAGTATTTCTAACGATACTCATAATAACTATCCATGAAATGGGACATTACATAACAGGATGCATACTAGGACTTAACGTAAGTGAAATAAGAATATTTATGTTTGGAGGAATAACAAAACTAAACGAAAATCTAAACGTAAAAATATATAAAGAAATACTAATGCTGATAATGGGACCGATCACCCAAATAGTATTCATATATATGATGTATAAACTGCACACATATGGATATATCAGCGAAAACACATACGAGAAAATTGCACTAATAAATAAAACCCTACTAAAATTCAACTTACTGCCAATATTACCATTAGATGGAGGCAAACTACTTAACAATGTACTAGACTTAGTTTTTTCATATAACACTAGCCATATAATTTCCATAACAATAAGTATAATCGCACTACCAATAGTATTAATGATAGACTATAAATTATTCACTATCATCATTTTACTATTCTTAGCATTAAACATAAAAGAAGAAATAAAGATCCATAAATATAGATTAAACAAACTACTAACAGAAAGAAAACTCAAAAATATCAGTTTTAAAAAAGAAATAAACATAAAAAATATAAAAGAAGTAAAAAGGAATTGTGCATTCAAAATTAGAATAAACGGCATAAATTTAGACGAAAAGGCATATTTGAAAACATTTTACTTGATTTCGAGTACATAATGTGATACAATTCTCTTCATTGAGGAGAAAAAATATGAAAAGAAACAAAAGAAATTTATTAGAAAGTAATATAATATACATAGCAAATATACTATCACAAATACCAAGTATAGAAGGAATAACATTAATAATGTTTAAGGGCGTAAAAAAAATTGAATGTTCAATTATGTGCATACAAAATCAAGACAACATTACAGATAAAAATTTACAAGATAGTTTTGGAGATAGAAACAAAAGAATAGAATTACAGGCAGGTGTTAGAACTACTATAAGGGTAGTTCCTAGTAAACAAGTCAAAGAAACTGTTGATCATTTCAATGCTATGACATTAAAAGAATTTATTAATGGCAAAATTCTATTTGATAGAAACAAAAGACTAATACCTTTGCAAGAGACACTAAGCCTTACTAGTAAAAATGACTTAGGAGAATATACTGAGCAAATAGATTTAGAAGAAGCAAAACTTGCATTAACAATATAAAAAAAGTAAGTAGAAAAAATCTTCAAAAAAATTGACTAATTCCAGCATATATGGTAAAATTCTAATGTTTGTAGAAATCTTTCTCTACAACCGCACAAAAAAGGTTATAAAAGAAATTCTTACCTTAATGGCGAGTCTTATTGAAGGAGGTTAAAAATGAAAGCAATAATTATAACAGGTGGAAAACAATACTTAGTATCAGAAGGAACAGAGATTTACGTAGAAAAATTAGAAAACGAAGTAAATACTGAAGTTGTCTTTGATGAAGTTCTATATGTTGATGGCAAAGTTGGAAATCCTTATGTTAAAGGAGCAAAAGTTACTGCCGAAATATTAAAACATGGTAAACAAAAGAAATTAATCGTGTTTAAATATAAACCTAAAAAGAAATATAGAAAAACACAAGGTCATCGTCAACCATATACTAAGTTAGTTATTAAGAAAATTGAAGTTAAGTAACTAAATATGATTAAAGTTACAATAAAAAGAGAAAAGAGTATAAAAGAAATAAAGATAGCCGGGCATGCTAAATATGATACATATGGGAAAGATATAGTATGTGCTGGAGTATCTAGTGCTCTAATAACTACAGTGAATGCATGTATAAAATTTGATAGTGATTCTATAGAATATAATGAAGAAAACAATTTCTTTTTAAAAAATAAAAAAGAAGATGAAGTGACTAACTTATTACTTGAAAATTTAGTTGACATTCTAAAAAGCATTCAAGAAAAGTATAAAAAAAACATTGAAATTAAGGAGGAAACTTAAGTGAAATTCATGATTATTGATTTACAATTATTCGCATCACACAAAGGTGTTGGATCAACTAAAAATGGTAGAGACTCAGCTGGACGTAGATTAGGTGCTAAAGCAAGTGATGGAGAAAAAGTTACTGCTGGAAGCATAATATATCGTCAAAGAGGAACTAAAATTTATCCAGGAACAAACTGTGGAATAGGTAAAGATCATACTTTATTTGCACTTATAGATGGAGTAGTAAAGTATGAAAGAAAAGGAAAAAATAAAAAACAAGCAAGCGTTTATGAAGTAGCATAAATGCTTTTTTTGTCTTATAGGAAAGTTCTCGTTAAAGTAATAAAATAAAACACAAAAAAACGTTTGACAAGCGAAAATATATGCGGTATTATTAATGTAGTCAGGAGGTGGCAGTTATG
>JAAVYQ010000041.1 GCA_022791215.1 Bacilli bacterium
AAGGAAGTTTTTCGTCTTGGAATTTCTTTTGTATGTTAGTTTTTACTTTTTCTTTGTCATTTCTTATTAAATTAATATCTATCATTTTTTCACCCTTTCTTTTTAGAAAACAAAAAGACTATTTTAGGAGCATTTTTAATGTGCGGTGCCATCCTAAATTTAGTCTTAATTTATTATAACGGGAATTCCCCGGAAGCGTTTTCACTTCGCTATAGAAGTAGATTTCATAAAGACTCATAATAGTTTGCACCAACCACTATTTCTCTAAAGTATAAGTACTTTTATTACTTAGCTTCTAATAATCGTTTTCATAAGTTAATTATATAATATATTTAATGTTGTTTCAATACTTTAGCGTTTTAAAGTTAATTTATTCTCTTCTTCTATTTCTACAGTTACTATACTAGGTGTACTTGGAATAAACCATGAATATTTTGCTATACCTCTGTTAACTATACTAGCAGTTTCATCTTCGTTCAATAATATTGTTGTACTTTTTTCTTCATTTGGCAAGATTACTTTACTTGGACCTCCCTGTGACACTTTAAACGCTCCTCTACACATATCGATTTTTGGAGGAAATTTTTCCCATATACCATAGTCTTTCAATTCGTCACTAAACATTCTTTGTAACCATATTGGGATGTAACCATCATGTAGGTGACCGCCTATGATCAAAGTCAAATCATTATATAGTTCATTATAATTTTGTGTTATATTTCTATGTGTAAAAAATTTGTTATCATGAGATAGTAATATATTTATATTCTCTTTATTAAATCGAAAATTACATTTATCAAAGCTTTCTTTTGATATTTCTAGGGCTTTATCTGGCATAGCATTAGGATTATATGCATCTCTAGTAGGAGAAAACCCTGTTATTACAACATTATCAATTTTATATTGTTCATTATTTAATACAAAAGTCCCTTGATTTCTATTTTCTATATAATTTGCTAATTCCCATTCTTTTTTTTCTTCTTCACTTAGACTTTCTTCTTTAAATGGTAAGTCATGATTACCATATGATACGAAAACTGGTGCTTGTAGTGTAAATGCAAGTTTCTCTAGATCCCTTTTTAATACTTTTATAAAATATTTATCTTGATATTTATTTATCCAAAATATTAAGTCTCCTGGTATAATAATTGCATCTACTTTCTTACCATAATTAGATTTTATGATATACTCAAATAATTTTTTCATGTAGCCTTTATAAAATAACTGTTGTAGAACTCCGTAGTGTAAATCTGATAAAGAAATAAATCTTTTATTAGAAGTATGAATACCTTCTTTTCTTATTAAATAATTATCATTTAATATTTTCATATTTTTTACCCCCATCCTGTTAATATTGTAATATATTTTGTCCTAAATGTCAATCTTTTTTGTTACTATTCTTTTATAAATTTTTGTTTTAGAATATCATAACCATGGAATGCTACAAATTTTCTAACTAGTTCTTTATCGTATAAAATTCCTTTTCCACCATCTTTAACTTCTATCGTGCAGTTTACTAATTCTTCTAGTGTGCCTTTTAAGGATTTATTCTTTTTATATACTCGGTTTGAAAGCATTGCATCATAAGAGTCTGCTATTCCTATTATTCTTGCTCCTAATGATGGTACTATGCCTTTTGGGTAACCACTTTTGTTCATTCTTTCGTGGTGTGATAATATCATGTCTAATATTTCTTCATCTAAGTAGCCTTGCAATATTTCATAACCATGTTCGCAGTGAGTTTTCATTATTTCAAATTCTTTTTCTGTGAGACGTCCAGGCTTGCTAGTTATTCTCTTTGGGACTTCTATTTTACCTAAGTCATGGAAAAGAGCAGCTATGTAAACTTTTTTTGTCATTTTTTTATCAAGACATGCAAGAGTACATAGTTCATGCGCATGCCTTGCAACCCTGAGAGTATGTCCTATTTTTCCTTCTTCCAACATTTCAATTTCAATATTAAGTTGTAAATATTCTGAAAATCCTTTTATTTTTTTGTTAAATTTTTCATCAATTTTAAAATTTTCTAATTCATTTGGTTTAATAATTGGTATGTTTAGTGTTTCATATAAGTATCTTAAATCATGTGGTAATACATCGTTTGTTATTAAAGGGTATGCTAAATCATAAAGATTGTCTTCTATATTTTTTATATCCTTTGGTAAAGCATTTAATTCTTCCTCGCTTAGGTTAAAGTATCCTATCATTTTTTCACTCCATTTCTTGTTGTTGCACCAATTATATCATGATATTTGCAAGAAAAAAACTAGTAATTTATACTAGAATTAATGTTTTATAAAGATTATATTTAGTATTATTAGGTAAGAAAGGTTAGCTATATATGAAAATTCAAATCTTTGACATTCCATTATTGATACTAATAGATCTGATATGCATACTATCCAACTTTCTTTGTTTGTAGGCTTGGTTTCTTTGAAATTTACTTTTTCTTTTCTATTTATAAAGGGAAATATTTTTTTTAATACTACATGATGAAACATGTGTGTTTTGATAGCAGAAGCAATATTCTCATCTATATTAAAATATTCTTGAGCATTTTTAAGTGCAGTATTTGGATGATTTAAGTAACTATTTTCTATTTTTTCTTTTCTTCCACCAAAAAAGAAATCATGGAGTAATCCTGCTTTTGTAACTGTTTCTATGTTTGCTTTAAATATTTTTCCTAGTACAAAACTACACTTAGAGACTCTAATTAAGTGTTCATATTTGCTACTTCCATGATGCAAATCATTTTTAGTAAGTAAAAAGTATTCATTATTTATGATATCTTTTGTTAATTCATTGTACTCTATTTTGTATTCTTTTTTCATACTTCTCTCCTTAGCTTTTATGCTAATACATAAATTATAATATATTATATGACATAAGGCAAGTTTTAATTCTTTTATATTATCTAACTATTGCTTTTTTACCATTAAATACGATAACTATTTCTTTTATGTCTTTTACTCCATCTAAGACTAGCTCTTTATAGTACTCTCTTTCTTTTATTTGTTCTTTTGCTTCTCTTGCTAGAGTTTCCATGTCTGATTCACTCTCAGATAGTTTGAATTCTACTACTACTCCTACAGTTCTGTCTACTTTTTCTATTAGTACATCACTTCTTCTTAGTCCTGTTTCTCTGTTTGACTTAACTATGAAGTTATTGCTAGTTAATAGTATACTAAATAGTCCTAGTGAGTAGCCATGGTAAAAACTTTCATAGTTATCATAGTAACTTACACTTAATAGTTTTTGATTTAAGTAGTTTTCTATGTATTTTTTATCATCACTCAAGAATGATTGTATAAAGTCTTCATAGTTTTCTATTGTTACTATTCTTTGTTTGTATGATATATTATCTACTATTCTTATGAAGTCTTCTTTGACTTCTTTGTTTGGTATTTTAAAGTAAGTTTTTTCACTAAATGTACTTTCTTCTTTTCTATCAAATGTTACATATCCTGTTACTAATAATAGATTTAGTAAGTTGTTTAAGTTATCTACATCTGTAAAGCTTTCATATGTTATACTTTTATCATATTTAAAATCTATACTATCACCTTGTAATAACTTTTCTATTGGTTCTTTTATTGATACTTCGCTTAGTAGTTTCTTTATTAGTTTGTTACTTCCTGTGCTTAGCCAATATGGTTCTAGAATTTTATCTGAACAGTAGTTTAGTATACTCCAAGGATTACATACATGAACATTACCAAATACATAGCCATCGTAATAGTCTTTTACTTCTTTGGTTAGCTCTAGATTATAGTATTTTAATATTTCTTTTGTCTCTTCAAGTGTAAAACCAAAGTATTCACTATAGTTATTACTCATAACATCATATACTTTTAGGTTATTAAATGATGAAAATAAACTTTGTCCTCCTACTCTAAGAACTCCTGTAAGTATTCCCATTTTTAGGCTTTCATTTCCTTTTAGACTACTAGATAGTATTGGTTGGATTAAGTCCATTATTTCGTCATAAAATCCTTTTATATATCCTTCATTTATTGGTGTATCATATTCATCTATTAATACTATTACTTTTTCTTTGTAGTAACTTTCTAAATAATTTGTTAATTTTAATAATGACTTTTTATAGTCTTCTGTGCTTCCTTGTTCTAATAGAATATTAGTAAATTTTATTTTGTTTTCTTCTTCTATACTATCTTGTAAATATCTAAATTTAGAATATGTTATACTCATAAGTGATTTTAAGCTTTCTAATACACTTTCAAAAGAATTACCTTTTAAGTCTTTAAAATCTAATCTTATCACAGGATATTTACCAAAGTATTCCATACAGTCGCTTTTGCTTATATATAAACCATCAAATAGACTTTTATTTTCTTCTTTCTTTTCTATATTAAAGAAGTAATCTAATGTAGATAATAATAAGCTTTTTCCAAATCTTCTTGGTCTTGTATATAGTATTACATTTGCTTTAGAATTTATTAAATCTTCTATTGCTTTAGACTTATCTACATAATAATATTTATCCTCAATTATTCTTTTAAAATTATCTACACCTATTGGTATTGGTTTCATACTTGCATCACATCCTTGTTACTTATTATTATACAATAATAAACAGACAAACACAAGATAAATGCTTAAAGTAGGATTCTCTACTTAGTCTTCTGTACTTAATTCAAACATTATGTCTCTAAGTTCCATTGCACGTTCAAAGTCTAATTCGCTTGCTGCTTTTTTCATTTCTTTTTCTATATTGTGTAGTAATTCTTTTTTGTCTTGTTTACTCATTTTTTCTTTCTTTTTCGTTTCTTTTGTTTCGTTATTTGTTATTAAATCTCTTATTTCTTTTTTTATTGTTTGAGGTGTTATTCCATGTTCTTCGTTATATTTTTCTTGTATTTCTCTTCTTCTTTTGGTTTCTTCTATTGCTTCTTTCATCGAATCAGACATTGTGTCCGCGTACATTATTACTTTTCCAGAGGCGTTTCTTGCACATCTTCCTATAGTTTGTATTAGACTTCTTGTACTTCTTAAAAACCCTTGTTTGTCTGCGTCCATAATTGCTATTAAACTTACTTCTGGTATGTCTATTCCTTCTCTTAGTAAGTTTATTCCTACTACTACATCTATTACTCCTAAACGAAGATTTCTTATGATATTCATTCTTTCTAAGGATTTTATTTCATTGTGTAAGTATGTTACTTTTATTCCAACTTCTTTTAGATAGTTTGTAAGTTCTTCTGCCATTCTTATTGTTAGTGTTGTTATTAGTACTCTTTCATTTTTTTCTAGTCTTTCATTAATTTCACCTATTAGATCGTCTATTTGTCCTTCTGTTTTTCTTACTTCTATTATTGGATCTAATAGTCCAGTAGGTCTTATTATTTGTTCAATAGTTTTGTTTGATACTTTTTCTAGTTCATAGTCTCCTGGTGTCGCTGATACATATATTGCTTGATTTATTTTTCTTTCAAATTCAGGAAATTGTAATGGTCTATTGTCCAGTGCTGATGGTAGTCTAAATCCATATTCTACTAATGTCATTTTTCTTTGTCTATCTCCATTATACATTCCTCTTACTTGTGGCAATGTTACATGTGATTCGTCTACTACTAATAAAAAGTCTTCGGGAAAGAAATCAATTAGTGTGGTTGGTGTTTCTCCTTCTTCTCTAAGTGCCATGTGTCTAGAGTAGTTTTCTATTCCATGGCAAAATCCAGTTTCTCTTAGCATTTCTAAATCGTACATAGTTCTTTGTTTTAGTCTTTCTTTTTCTACTATTTTTCCTTCTTTGTCTAATTTTTCTAATTGTACTTTTAACTCCGCTTCTATTCTGCTTATAGCAATTTTCATTTTTTCGTCACTTGTTACAAAGTGTGAAGCCGGGAATATTGATACACTTTTTTTGTTGTTTACTATTACACCTGTTAATGTGTCAAATTCACTTAGTCTTTCTATTTCGTCTCCAAATAATTCTATTCTTATTCCATTTTTTCTTTCGTATGCTGGTATTATTTCAATTGTGTCTCCGTTTGCTCTGAATGTTCCTCTTTTAAAGTCAATGTTGTTTCTTTCGTATAACATGCTTATTAATTTTTCTAGTATTTCATCTCTATCTATTACCTCTCCAACATTTAAGGTAAGCATTTTTTTCTCGTATTCTTCTTTTTCTCCTATACCATATATGCATGATACACTGGCTACTACTATTACGTCATTTCTTTTTAGTAAGTTACTTGTAGCCGCATGTCTTAGTTCGTCTATTTCATCGTTTATTGATGAATCTTTTTCTATGTATAAGTCTTTGCTTGGTACGTAAGCTTCTGGTTGATAGTAGTCATAGTACGAAATAAAGTACGAAACTGCTGCTTCAGGGAATAATTCTTTGAATTCGCTATATAGTTGTCCGGCTAATGTTTTGTTGTGCGCTAGTATTAGCGTTGGTTTATTTACTTCTTTTATTACATTAGCAATTGTGAATGTTTTTCCTGTTCCAGTTGCACCTAGTAATACTTGTTCTTTTTTTCCTTCTTTTATTCCATTAACTAATTCTTTTATAGCTTTTGGTTGATCTCCTGAAGGTTGATAGTTTGTTATTAATTTAAACATGTTTTTCTCCTTATTTATTTTTTCTAGGTATATATACTTTTATAAATCCATCCATTTCCATCTCTTCTATTATTTTGTCATAATTTTCTAAAAATAATTCTGTATTTATTAAATGAACTGTTTCTCTTTCAAGTCTTGAGTAGTCATAAATTGGTATATCAATGTTTATTTCTC
>JAAVYQ010000003.1 GCA_022791215.1 Bacilli bacterium
ATGAAAAAGTTGATTTTGTTTCTAAAGAATGGTTAAAACCATATGAACTATCTCAAAATGAAATCCAAAATGATGGGAATGCTAAAATAAATAATATTGATGAAAAATTAGATACTAGTTTAGTACCATCTATTAATTATATAATAGAAAATTCAAATAATATTTAAGTGAAAAATGGAATCTACATATCGGCTAATGGAAATATATGTAGTGAAAAGAATGGATGTGCATCATTTGAAATAGAAGATAAAAATAATTACGGAAATCTTTTAAACGAATCTTTTTTAACAATCATAAGAAAATTTCAAAACAATAAATAGAGATAATCAATACAAAAACCCTGTTTCTAAACTAAGAAATAGGGTTTAAACTTGTAAAAAATTAACATCAAACTATTGAGCCAACTCTAAAAGTCTCTTTTGAATACGAGCATTCATTTCGATCATATAAGCCGTATCAGCAGCAGTAAAATCATCAGAATTATTCATATATTCATCAGATTTAGAAGCATACTCAGCAGCAGATTTCATAAATTCCATATACCTAGTCAACATACTTACAGGGCTATTTTGTTCCTTATAACTAGCAACGAAATCGATATACTCATTCATAAATGCCTCATAATCATCAAAAAACTTTTTAACTTCAGGATTAACACCTTCAGAATTAGAAGCATTATTGTTATTATCTTCCTGAATTGGAGCATCAGGGGTCTTCTTATCATTATCAACTTCTTTTTCACCACAACCAGTTAAAGTAAAGACCATAGCGACTGCCACTAAAAAAACTAAAAACTTTTTCATACACACATCCTCCTTCTATTTAGAATTATACATAAAAAAAACTAAATTCACAACAAAACAAAGAAACATTACAAAAAAAGTATAAAAAAGTAAAAAAGATAAAAAACTTACAAAAATAATATAACAACTATAAAAAGACATGATATAATTTAAAATAGGAATTAGGAGAAGTAAACAAATGAGTAAGAGGGTAAAAACAAATATAAAAACAGGACTAACAAAAAGAGAAGTACAAAAAAGAATAGAAAACAATCAAATCAACTATGACACACTACCAAAAACAAAAACCATAAAACAAATCATAAAATCCAACTTTTTTACATACTTCAACATGTTAAACATAGCATTAGGAGCATGTGTATTTCTAGCTGGACTACTAAACAATGCATTATACGAAGGGCTAAAAAACTGTTTATTTATGGGAGTAATATTTACAAACTCGGTAATAAGCATAATAGAAGAAATAATATCAAAACGAATTATAGATAGACTTAACGTATTAACAGAAAACAAAATACAAGTACTAAGAGAAGGGAAATACCAAGAACAAGAAATAAACACATTAGTAATAGATGACATCATAGAACTAAAAAGTGGACATCAAGTAGTATGTGATAGTATAGTAAGAAAAGGAACAGTAGAAGTAAACGAATCACTAATAACAGGAGAAAGTGATGCAATAACAAAAAAAGTAGGAGACACGCTGCTAAGTGGAAGTTTCATAGTAAGTGGGATATGCTTAGCGCAAATCATACACGTAGCAGAAGAAAACTACATAAGTGAAATATCAAAAGAAGCAAAATACGTAAAAAAAGCACCATCACTCATAATGGCATCATTTGAAAAAATACTAAAAATCATATCATTTCTAATAATACCATTAGGAATAATGTTATTTCTAACACAAATGAAAGTAACAAACAGCGAAATAACAAGTTCAGTATTCACAAGCACAGCCGGAGTAATAGGGATGATACCAGAAGGATTAATACTACTAACAACATCAGTAATGGCAGTAAGTGTAATAAGACTAAGCAAATACAAAGTATTAGTACAAGGATTAAGTGCAGTAGAAACATTAGCCAGGACAGATGTAATATGCTTAGACAAAACAGGGACATTAACAGAAGGAAAAATGAACCTAAAAAAAATAATACCATACAACAAAACCAAACAAAGTGAAATAAAAGAAATATTAACATCAATAACATACAACACGCAAGACAAAAACATGACAATAGAAGCGATAAAAGAAAAATACACAGGAGAATCAACATGGAAAACAAAAGAAGAAATACCATTCTCAAGTGAAAGAAAATACTCATGCATATCATTTGAAAAAAAAGGAGCATACTATCTAGGCGCGCCTGAAATACTATTCAAAAACAACAAAGAAATAAATAGCAAAATAGAAAAATACCAAAAAAAATATAGAGTACTAGTATTAGCCAAAGCCTCAAAATGCACAAACGAGCCAAAAAACTTAAAACTACTAGCGATAATAATAATAGAAGATGTAATACGAGCCTCAGCTGAAAAAACACTCAAATACTTTAAAAAACAAGGAATAGAAGTAAAGATAATAAGCGGAGACAACCTAGCAACAGTCACAAGAATAAGTGAAATATGTGGGCTAAAAGACACAAAAGGAATAGACACCAGTCAAATAACAGAAGAAGAATTAGCAAAAAAAGTAAATGACTATAACATATTTGCAAGAGTCACACCGACAGGAAAAAAGACAATAATAACAAGTTTACAAAAAAATGGACACACAGTAGGAATGACAGGAGACGGAGTAAATGACGTATTAGCACTCAAACAAAGTGACTGTAGCATAGCCTTAGGTAACGGAGCAGACGCTACAAGAAGTGTAAGTTCACTAATACTACTAGATGGAAACTTTGATTCACTACCCAAAATAATAAATGAAGGAAGAAGAACCATAAACAACATAGAAAGATCAGCATCATTACTACTGATGAAAACACTATATACAATAATGCTAATACTATTTAGTATAATATCAAAAACGGAATACTTCTTTGTGCCGATACAACTAACATTAATAACAGGAGTAACGATAGGAGTACCATCATTCATATTAGCATTAGAACCAAATAATGAACTAGTAAGTGGAAACTTCATAATAAAAATACTAAGCAAAAGCATCCCAGTCGCACTTACTGTAGTAATAAACATAATGATAGTGACGCTATTTGGAAAATGCTTAAACTTCAGTAGTGAAATAACGAGTACAATGTCAGTAATACTAACGACAATGACAGGATTTATATTCCTGATTAAACTATGCAAACCATACAACATATTAAGAATAACACTAATAACAAGTTTAATAACAATATTTCTATACGCATGCTTCTTCCATGCAACACTATTCAACATAAGTAAACTAAACCTACACCACTTAGTAGTACTAACAATGTTAACACTTGCCTCAATCTTTGTATACGTAGTATTAGAAGAACTAAGCAATTACATGTTAGAAAAACACAACCAAAAAATAAAAAAACAAAAACTAGATACGAAAATCTTGAAAAAGACAAAATGATATGATAAATTTTAATTAAAGGGAGTGTTTGCAAATGAAAAAAATAATAATACTACTAATAAGTCTAACGGTAATAATAACAGGATGTGGCAAAAAAGAAGAAAAAGTAGAAGAAGACAAAAAACCAAAAATAGACTACAAAATAGACACAATAGAAAAGACAAACTGTGAAAATGAAATAAAAGAATACTACACAAAAGAAGAACAAACAATATACCTAGTATGCATTGACGAAGTAACATTACTAGAACACGGAAAAACATTAAAAGAATACTTAGAAAGTGGCAAAAGCATTGACGACACGACAAACGAAATATCAAAACTACTAACAATACATGCAAGTTTACTTGATGGAGGAACAAGTGTATATAGAGACACAGGCCAAACGATATACACAAAAAAAGGTATAACCCTAATAAAATGTAACAAAACAGACGGAAAAAAAGACGTATACATAGGAACGAACGAACTAAACGAAGATTGGGGATTTGAAAATGGTTTTTGTGGCCATAATCTAACCCAAGAAGAAAATTACTAAAAAGACTTTAGTTATCAAAATAAAAGTGGTAAAATAGATTGAGATAAAAGAAAAGAGGTAAAAATGAAAAAGAAAATAATAATTGGAATAATGTTAGTCGCACTTGTAATAGGGCTAACAACAGGATGCGGTAAAGTATCAAAAGAAACATACAAAACAAAAAATCTAGAAGAAACATTACAAGAAGAACAAATCGAACATGACTTATCAAAATACAAAGAAAACGATAAGCAAGTAACAATCTATATGTTTAGAGGAAGTGGATGTGGATACTGCAAGAAATTTTTAACATTCCTAAACAGTATAGTTGACGAATATGGAGAATACTTCAAACTAGAATCATACGAAGTATGGAGTGACAACAAAAATGCAACACTAATGGAAGAAGTCGCAGGAGTACTAGACGTATCAGTATCAGGAGTACCATTCATAGTAATAGGCGACGTACCATTCACAGGATACTCTGAAAGATACGATGAAACAATAAAAAAAGCAATAACAGACTTATACAACAGTGACGAAAGATACGACGTATTTGAAGAATTAGAAAAACAAAAAGAAGAAGAAGCCAATGCATTAAAAGACACTAGAAATGCGATAATAATAATAAATGCAATATTCCTAATAATATCAGTAGGAGTAATAATAACAAAAAACAACAATAACATGCAAAAACTATCAGAACAAATAGAATCATTAAAAAAAGAAATAAAAGTACTAAAAGAAAACAACAAACCAGTAGAAAACAAAATAAACAACAATATAGAAAATAAGAAAAAAATGAAAAAATAACAAAACCAAAAAAGTGACAATAACAATCTAAAATGTCGCTTTTTTTTTCATTTTGTGATATATTCATAATTGGAGATGAAAATATGTTAGAAAAAGAAAAACTAAACAAATATGCTGAAAACTTAGAATTTAAAATAAACGAAAAAGAATACGAAACCTTACAAAACGAATTTGACATATTACTAAAACAAGTTGAAATAATTAGTAAAATAGAAGGAATAAAAGACTATGAACCATTAGACTTTCCATTTCCTTTAGAAAATTCATATCTAAGAGAAGACAAAACAAACATGAAAATATCAAGAGAAGATGCGTTGAAAAATGCTAGCGAAACAAAAAACAATTGCATAAGTGTACCAAAGGTGGTGGAATAAATGAACATAACTGAAATAAGAGAAAAACTTGACAAAAAAGAAATATCAATTGAAGAACTATACGAAAAAACAAAAGAACACGCAAAAAAAAGCCAAGAAAAACTAAATGCATTTGTAACAATAACAGAAAAATGTGAGCACATAGAAAGTAACAGCCCACTAAATGGAATACCATACTCGCTAAAAGATAACATATCAACCAAAGGAATACTAACAACTGGATCAAGTAACATACTAAAAAACTACGTACCAATATATGACAGCACAGTATACAAAAAATTAAAAGAATCAGGAGCAGTATTAATAGGAAAAACGGTATTAGACGAACTTGCGATGGGAGGAAGTGGAGTAACAGGACACACAGGGATAGTAAAAAATCCTTGGGATCAAAGCCGAATCGCAGGTGGTTCATCAGCAGGATCAGCAGTATCAGTAAGTGAAGGAATAGTACCATTCAGCATTGGAAGTGACACTGGAGACTCAGTAAGAAAACCAGCATCATACTGTGGAGTAGTGGGATTCAAACCTACATACGGAAGAATAAGTAGATTCGGACTATTTCCATTCGCAAGTAGCCTAGACCATATTGGAATATTTGCTAAAAACGTCCAAGATGTAGCATTAGTGACGGATATAGTAAAAGGATTTGATGAACATGACATGACAACCTTGCCAGACGAAGAAATAAAATACATAGACGAAATAAAAAAAGAGATGAAAGGGAAGACGTTGTTTTACATAAAAGAAATAATAGAATCAGCGAGTACAGAAGAATCAAAAGAAGTAATAAAAATATTTAAAGAGCAAATAACAAAACTAAAAGACAATGGAATCAAAATAGAAGAAGTAAGTTTCAACAAACAATTACTAGAATCATTATATCCAACATACTTTATAATATCATGTGCAGAAGCGACAAGTAACAACTCTAATTTAACAGGATTCATATTTGGTAACCGAGAAAAAGGAAACACACCAAAAGAAGTAATGATAAACACAAGAACAAACGGATTCTCAGAAATGATAAAAAGAAGATTCATAATAGGAAGTTACATACTAGAAAGAGAAAACCAAGAAAAATTATTTCTAAATGCCAAAAGAGTAAGAAGAATTGTAGTAGAAAAACTAAACGAACTATTCAAAAAATACGATGGACTAATATTACCTGCAGGAAGCATTGCTCCAAAAATTAACACAAACGAAGAAGCGGATAGACTAGGAGAAGACTATCTAATCTTAGAAAATCACTTAGTAATGGGTAACTTTGGAGGATACCCAAGTATAACAATGCCTATGGGATACGTAAAAAACATGCCAGTAGGAATAAACCTAACATGTGCAGCAAAAGAAGATGCATTATGCCTAAACATAGCCTCACAAATAGAAAAAATAATAGGAATAAAAGACAACAAAAAAGGAGATGAAAAAGATGTATAAAGCAGTAATCGGGTTAGAAGTTCACTGTGAATTAAACACAAAAACAAAAATGTTTTCAGGAAGCATCAACGAATACTCAAAAGATCCAAACACAAACATAAGTGAAATAGACCTAGCATTTCCAGGCATACTACCATTACCAAACAAAGAAGCAGTCAAAAAAGCATTAAAACTTGCAATCGCGCTAAACTGTGAAACCCCTGACAAAGTACTCTTTGATAGAAAAAACTATTACTATGCAGACTTACCAAAAGGATATCAAATAACGCAAATGACATTACCATTTGGAAAAAAAGGATACTTAGAAATAGACATAGAAGGACAAACGAGAAAATTTGGAATACACCAACTACACTTAGAAGAAGACACGGCGAATATGGAACACTTAGAACGAGAAAGTTTACTAGACTATAACCGAGCAGGAGTACCATTAGTAGAAATAGTAACAGACCCTTGCTTCAACACAGAAAGTGAAGTAATAACATTTTTAGAAAATCTAAGAAACATAATAAAATACTGTGACATATCAGAAGCATCAAGTGAAAAAGGACAATTAAGAGTAGACGTAAACATATCTATGATGAAAACGACAGACACCGTTCTAGGAACAAGGGCAGAAATAAAAGGAATAAACTCATTCAACACTGTAAAAGAAATAATAACATATGAAATCCAAAGACAACAAGAAATCTTAGAAAAAGGCGAAAAAGTATTACAAGAAACGAGGAGATGGGTTGACGACAAAAAAATAACAGTATCAATGAGAGAAAAAGTAGATGCGATAGACTACAAATACTATGTAGAACCAAACATACCACCAGTAGCAATAACTGAAGAATACAAAAAAACTATAAAAGAAGAAATACCTGAATTACCAATAGAAAGAGAAAGAAAATACATAAAACTAGGAGTATTACCAAAAGATGCAAAAACACTAGTAAAAACGAAAGAAGTAAGTGATTACTATGAAGAAGTATTAGAACTAGGAGGAGAACCAAAAGAAACTAGCAATTGGCTTACGACTAGAATATTAGGCTACGTTAATACCAAAAACATAAAATTTTCTGAAATATATATGACTCCAAAAATGCTGGCAAATATGCTTACTATGCTAAAAAACAATAGTATAAGCACACAACAAGCGAAAGAAATATGTACAATATGCTTAGAAGAACAAAAAACACCTGAAGAAATAGTAAAAGAAAAAGGAATGGAACAAATAAGTGATCACGAAAGCATAAAAAAATTAGTAGACGAAGTACTAAACGAAAACGAAGAACAAGTTAAACAATATAAAAATGGAAAAACAAACATAATAGGTTACTTAGTAGGCCAAGTCCTAAAAGCAAGTGGAGGAAAGGCAAATCCTGGAATAGTATCAAAAATATTAAACGAAGAAATAAACAAACGATAAGGCTACAACAAAAAAGTAGCCTTTTTCGTCAAAATAAGTTTAAATAATAAATAAAGTATGATAAAATTATCATAGGAGTGGTATGATTGAAAAAAGTAACAGAAATATTAAAAAATCCAAAAATGGAAATTGGCTATCTTTATTTTTATATACACTTAATAACAGAAATAGTTTGCTTTTTTACATTATCACGAGTCATAGGCGACATGCTAATACTATGGATTATACCATTTTTATATGATGCGCTTGCCTTTGTCCCACAATCCTTAATAGGTTACATAAGTGATAAATTTCCAAAACTTAAGATTGGGTTAATAGGAAATATACTATTAACTTTAGGATTGATATTAACTTCAACAAATATAGTAACGATATATATAGGAATCACTTTACTATCTTTAGGAAATGCTTTTATTCATATAGCAGGAGGAATAGACACATTAAAAATTTCTAATGGTTCATTATCTCCAAGTGCAATATTTGTAAGTGGTGGCTCTTTTGGAGTAATATTAGGCAAAATTATTGGAAAAACAAAAATAACATTTTGGTTAATAGCATTACTAAGTCTAACAACAATCCCTTTTATTTTATTATCATCAATACTAAAAGAAGAAAATAACGTCAAAGAACCTTGCAAAAATTTTAACTATACAAACGACAAAATCAAACCCGCAATAATAATAATAGGAGCAGTAATTATCGTAATAATAAGAGGTTACATGGGGTATGGCTTACCAGTTTCATGGAATAAAACGCTATTTCAAAGTGTACTTTTGTACTTCACAATGGGATTAGGAAAAGCGCTAGGTGGAATCCTATCTGATATTTATGGAATGAAAAAAATTGCCACCATAAGTATAATAGCGTCATTACCATTCTTACTAATAGGCAACAATTTAATGATAATATCACTAACAGGAGTAATGTTATTTAGTATGACAATGTCAATAACACTAGGCATAATAGTATCAGTCTTAAAAAAGACTCCTGGACTCGCTTTTGGACTAACAACAATAGGACTTTTTCTAGGAACAGTACCAATATTTTTCTTCAAAATAACTAACACATTACTTAATAACACAATCATTATAATACTTTCAATTATATGCATACTAATAGCAAGAAAAATAATAAAAGAAGGTGAAACATGAAAATAATATTTAATCCATTATCATTAGAAAAAATTTGTATTCCATTTATAACTATAATAATGATAGTGCTACTAATAATACTAATAACAATAATACTTGTAAAAAAGGAAATAAAGAAATAATAAACGTTTCTCCACTGAAATTTAATTAATAAAAAAGTAAAAAGAAAAGAGGTAAAAATGAAAAAAATATATTTAATAATACTTAGTTTGTTAATGCTGATAATACCAACAATAATAAAAGCAGACATGGCAGCGCCAACTTTAACCACATATAAAATGATAGTAACAAATCCAAACGGAATTAAAATTGACGAAAAATTAACAATACCTTACGGAACTGAAGTATATGCACAAACTCCGCACATTTTACAAGGAACTAAGTATTTTATTATCATCTATAACGAAAAGAGTTATAATGTGAAAATTGAAGACTTACAATTAGTATCAAATAGTTTAGATGATAAAGAATTTTCAAAAAACAATACAAAGAAATACATTTATAAAGAAGGAGCGTACCTATATAAAGGACCATCAACATTATTTGAAAAAGTAGATGGAAATATAGAAATTCCCATTGGTACTATAGTAAATTCTTCATACGAAGATGATCTTTGGTGTTATGTTACATATAATGGTATTAACGGTTGGCTCCATAATAAAAGTGGTGGAGCCAGTAATATAAAATTAGATAAAAATATCGTAGATGCTGTCTTGGATATAAATGATAAAAATAGTTACTATATTAAATATTATTATCCTATTAAAAATATAAAATTATCAAGTACTGTTGGAAAAGAAATAGAAATAGGCGATACTATAGATGCTTTTACAAAACTTGACTATGAATACCTACTAGTAGATGGAAGCAATGAAGTTGGCAATTATATATATACCAACTACAATGGAACGAAAGGCTATATTTCAACAAAAAATTTATCTTATGAATACAATAAAGACTACTATATTTTTGAAGATTTAAAAATTTATAGTAATATTGACAAACAAAGTGCAGTAGGAAATATTCCAAAAAATTCAGAAGTAAAAGTTTTGTATTCAGTTATTGAAGACGATTGGGATTATATAGAATATGAAAATCAAAAGTTTTGGACAAATTTTAAAAGTAATAGATGGTATGAAGACCATGAAGTTGGATTTTATGAGAGAATAGATTGCGCAGAAGAAAAAAATATAGAATTTGTATTATTAAAAGATAGTAATATTTACGAAAATATCAATGGAAAAGCAAAAGAAAATAAATTAAAAAAAGGTATAATAAATGTAAAATACATTGAAACTAAATGTACCAACATAGAAACTTGTAAAACTTGGTATTATGTAAAAGATAAAGATAACAATGGTTGGATTAAAAAAGACGAAAATATAAAGAGTGCTACAGACAAAGATGTAATCGTGCCAGGAAAGACAAAATATACCTTAAAAAACAATGCAAGAATATACGAAGGCTTTCAAGGCAAAGTTACAGAGAAAACAATCAGTCCTAAAGAAGTGACTATAATGGAAGTAGAAGAAGACGAAAACTTTAATTGGTGGAAAATCAACGACGGTCAAACTGAAGGATGGATAGCGCTAACAAAATCATTAAGACCAATAACAATAACGAATGAAAAAAATAAATACGAATACTATTTTGATGAAAGAACAATGCTATATAGCACTATTGAAGGAATAGAATATAAAAATCTAAAAGAAGGAACATTTACGGTTGAAAAGACTGCAAGAACACTTTATGAAGTATGGCTATATGGTACTATAGATAATTACACTGGTTGGTTAAAGCCAGACCTAATTAGTTATGAAATATACTTAAACAAAAAAGAGGCGCAAGAAAAAATAGAATACACAGAATATGAAACTGAAGAAAAAACATCTATTCTTGTAGTATTGATAATTGGAATAATTATTGCAGTAATAGTAGACTTATGCTTTGTTATATCTATGAAATATATAAAAAAGAAAAAAGATATAAAAACTAAACTTGAAAATGCTGAACAATCAAAAGAACAAGATGCAAAAGAAAGCAAAGAACAAAAATGATAACATACATAATAAAGACAGGCGCAATATGTCTTTTAAGTACAATAATAATTGAATTAATTGTAGCACTATTATTAAAAGTAAGACATAAAATAGATTTAATATACATAATCATAGTAAACATAATAACAAATCCATTAGTAGTCATGATACCGTTATATTTAAATATAAAATATGGTTTATTAGAAAGAAATATATCTTTAGGAATATTAGAATTTGCAACAATATTTTTTGAAGGGAACACTTACAAAAAATATTTAGAATATAATAAAATCAATCCATATATATTTTCAGTTATACTAAATGCAAGTTCATATTTAATAGGAATATTAATCAACTACATTATTTACTGAGAAACTGTAAACTCATAAGAATTTACAGTTTTTTCTAAAAAGATTAATAAAGAAACATAAAATTTTCAATTTACATCAATTATAAGTGTGATAAAAAGTACAAAATTAACTAAAAACTTTACTAAATTGCAACTTAATGATAAAATAAAAAACATGAAAAAAGTTGTAATAATAATATTAATAAGTTTAACCTTTATAATAGGTTGTGGAAAAATAGAAGAAAAAGAAAATCAAAAATATCAAACAATAACAAGTGAAGAAGCATGGAACATGATGCAAACAAGAACTGACTTAATAATACTAGACGTAAGAAGCGAGGCTGAATACAAAGAATCCCACATAGCGAACTCGGTGAACATACCAGTAAACGAGATAGGAGACAGATTCAAAGAAGAAATAACAGATGACATAACCAAAACAATACTAATATACTGTAGAAGTGGAGTGCGTGCAAAACAAGCAAGCGAACTACTAACAGAACTAGGATATCAAAACATCATAAACTTTGGAGGCATAACAAATTGGGAGCATGAATTAATAACTGAATAAAAAGGAGAAAAGAATGAGAAAATATATAATACTAATAATAGCAAGTATAATACTAATAAGTGGATGTGAAGAAAAAACATCACCAAAAACAGAATACAAAATAATCAGCGCGCAAGAAGCATATGAAATGATGACATCAGCCAAAGAAACAGAAGAAATAATCATACTAGACGTAAGAAATACGGAAGAATATGCTGAAAGTAGAATAGATGGATCAATAAATGTACCGTTAATGAGTATAGAAGAAAAAATAGAAAAAACGATACCAAACAAAGAAGCAACAATACTAGTATATTGTAAAAGTGGAGTAAGAGCAGAATTAGCTAGTCAAAAACTAATACAACTTGGTTACAGCAAAGTATATGACTTTGGAGGAATAGACAATTGGACATTCGGACTAGTAAACCTAACTGAATAAAAGGAGAAAAAATGAAAAAACACATAAAAATGCTAATAAGTACAATCGCATTAATAGCGATAATACTAATAGGAAAAGAAACAATAAAACAAAAAAATACAACTGCACAAATAGACGATTTAGAAAGCAAAATAGAAAGTTTAGAAAAAGACTTACAAGAACAAAAAGAATTGGCAAAAGAACTAGAAAAAATAGAAAAAGACGAGCAACAAAAACAAGAACCAGCACAAGAAAGTGAAGAAAAACCTATACAAGAGACAAAAGAAGAAAACTTTTATAACATAAATAACCTAAGAATAATAGAAAAAACATATAAAGACGGAAACACAAAGAAAAGTTTAGTAATTGCCACAACGACCACGAGTACTGAAAAAGAAGAATTCAAAGACATACCAGAACTATCGGAAATAGAATACACAAAAAATAAAATGGAATTTTACTCTATACTAACAGGCGAGACCAAAGGATACCAAGAAACAATAATACTATCACCTAACGAAGAAATATATGCAACCTATGAAAAAATAGAATATGACACATATCAAATAACAAGAAGACAAATACAAAAACCAGAAGAACTATCAAAACACGATTACGAAAACATAAGTGACAACGTTGAAATAAAAATATACACACTAAAAGAAGTACTAGACGAATCACTAATAAAAGCTGAATACACATTCCAAGACATACTAAAAATAATAATAGAACTAGATGGAGAAGTAGAAAACAAAATAGAAGACATAATAACTAACAAATTAATAAAACATAAATAGTAATGAAAACAGTTGAAAATCAGTATACTTTATGATATATTATGAATAACAAAACACAAAAAAGTGTTTTTTTTAATGGAGGAGTTATGAAAGGATTTTTTAAAGGCGTAAAAAAAGAAACAAAAATGGTAAAATGGCCAAGCATGAAAGAACTAATGAAATACTCAGGAATAGTAATAAGTATGATGATATTCTTTTGTCTATTCTTCTATGGACTAGACTTAATATTTACATTTGTGAAAGGATTAGTGGGCTAAATGGAAAACGAAAAATTATGGTATGTAGTAAATACCTATTCAGGACATGAAAGCAAAGTAAAAGAAAACTTAATGATGCGTACAGAATCTATGGGAATGGAAAACAATATCTATAGAGTAATCGTACCTGAAACAAAAGAAGTAGAAATAAAAGATGGAGTAAAAAAAGAAAAAACAAAAAAAATGTTTCCAGGATACGTACTTGTAGAAATGATAATGAGTGATGAAGCATGGTATGTAGTACGTAATACGCCAGGAGTCACTGGATTTATAGGATCAAGTGGAAAAGGAGCAAAACCGACACCATTATTACCACAAGAAATAGATAGAATACTAGCTAGTGAAGGTCTAAGTAGAATAGATGTAGAAGCAGACCTTGCAGAAGGAGACAGTGTAAACATCATAGATGGACCATTCAAAGGAATGTATGGAAAAGTACAAACCATAGACTTAGAAAATCAAAAACTAAACGTGCTAATAGACTTATTTGGACAAGAAACACCAGTAGAAGTTGAAATAGTACAAATAAGTAAAATGTAAAAAGGAAAAAAATG
>JAAVYQ010000042.1 GCA_022791215.1 Bacilli bacterium
AGTGTAATTTCTAGCACTGAATTTAGAGCCTCTTTTCCAGCTTACTTTTTTACTTGTCTTTGCCAATTTATGCTCCTCCTTATTTCTTGAAAGGTAAACCGAAACCACTTAGTAGTTCTAGAGCTTCTTCATTAGTTTTTGCAGTTGTTACTATACAAATATCTAATCCTCTAGTTTTGATTACTGCATCGTAGTCTACTTCTGGGAATATTAGTTGTTCTTTTATTCCTAGAGTATAGTTTCCTCTTCCGTCAAAACTTCCTTTTGAAATTCCTCTGAAGTCACGTACACGTGGAAGTGCGATTGTTATAAGTTTTTCTAAGAAGTTGTACATGTTTTCTCCACGTAATGTTACTTTACATCCTATTTTATTACCTTCTCTAAGTTTGAATCCTGCGATTGATTTCTTAGCACTTGTAATAATTGGCTTTTGTCCTGCGATTACTTCTAATTCTTTTACAGCAGCATCTAAGTATTTAGAGTCTTGTGTAGCATCTCCTACACCCATGTTTAATACTATTTTTTCTAACTTAGGCACTTGCATTCTTGAAGTGTATTTAAATTTTTCAGTTAAAGCAGGCACGATTTTTTCTTCATAAACTTCTTTAGTTTTCATTTTTGCCTCCTATTTACTTACTTTCTTTTTCAGATTTTTCAGTTTTTTTCTTTGAATCTTTGTCAGTTTTAGTTTCTACTGATTTTTTAGATTCTTTTTTAGTTTCTTTCTTTTCTTCTTTAGTTAAAACTTTTACATTTGAAATATGAATAGGAGCTTCTGTTTCAAGTATTCCACCTGTTTCGTTTGTGCGTCCTGGTTTAACATGTTTTTTAACAATGTTTACACCTTCAACAATAACACGGTTTTCTTTTCTTAAAACTTTTGATACTTTTCCTTCTTTTCCTTTGTTAGTTCCAGTAATTACTTTTACTTTATCTCCGATTTTAATTTTCACTGTACCCTCCTATAATACTTCTGGTGCTAGTGATACGATTTTCATGAAGTCTTTGTCTCTTAATTCTCTAGCAACAGGTCCTAGAACACGTGTTCCAACTGGACTCTTATCATCTTTAATTAGAACACAAGCATTATCATCAAATTTGATGTGAGAACCATCTGGTCTTTTTACGCCTTGTACTGTTCTAACTATTACAGCCTTTACGACTTTTCCTTTAGGTACGTTTGAGTTAGGTATTGCTTTTTTTACAGTTCCTACTACTACGTCTCCTATATTTCCGCTTCTTACGAAAGAACCACCTAATACTCTTATTACTAAGATTTCTCTTGCTCCTGAGTTATCGGCTACTTTTAAACGGCTTTCTGGTTGTACCATAATACTTGTCCTCCTTTATAGTATGATAGCTTCTTCAACTATGCTATCAAGTTCATATCTTTTTGTTTTGCTTAGTGGGCGACATGCTACTATTTTAACTGTGTCTCCTACTTTTGCTTTGTTTTCTTCATCGTGTGCTTTATATTTTTTAGAGTATTTTACTCTCTTTTTATATAGTGGGTGATTTTTGTAAGTCTCTATTTGTACTACTATTGTTTTGTCCATAGATGCACTTACTACTTTACCTACTTTTGTCTCTTTTTGCTTTTCCATAATTCCTCCTACTCACTAACCTTACGTTCGTTAAGTATGGTTTTCATTCTTGCTACATCATGTCTTAGGCTTTTTATTCTATGTGGTTTTTCAAGTTGTCCAGTAGAAGCACTAAATTTTAAATTCCATACTTCTTCTTGTATCTCTTTTATTTTAGCCTCGATTTCTTCAGTGGTCATTTTTCTTATTTCACTAGTTTTCATTTGCTTCACCACTTTCTTTCATTATGAATTTTGTTTTGATTGGTAGTTTGTGTCCTGCTAGACGGAATGCTTCTCTTGCAGTTTCTTCTGTTACATCTGCCATTTCAAACATTATTTTTCCGGTTTTTACTACTGCTACCCATTCTTCAACGTTTCCTTTTCCGCTTCCCATACGAACTTCTAAAGGTTTTTTAGTTCTTGCTAAATGAGGGAATATGTTTACCCAAATTTTACCTCTTTTAGACTTTTTCATTTCTCTTGTCATTGCTACACGCGCTGCTTCGATTTGTCTTGCAGTTATGTATGCTCCTTCTTTTGCAACTAGTCCGTATTCACCAAATGATAATTTGTTTTTTCCTTTGGCTTTTCCTTCGTAACTTATACGATGAGGTTTTCTATATTTAGTTCTCTTTGGTAGTAACATCTTTATTACCTCCCTTTACTTTCTTTGCAGGAAGGATTTCACCTTTGTATATCCATACTTTTACACCAATTTTTCCATAGATTGTGTCTGCTTCTTTGTGTGCATAGTCTATGTCTGCTCTTAATGTGTGTAGTGGAACTGTTCCTTCAGAGTATCCTTCGCTTCTTGCGATTTCTGCACCGTTTAAACGTCCTGATACTTGAGTCTTTATTCCTTTTGCTCCTGCTTTCATTGTGTTTCTTATAGCACGCTTTTGCGCTACTCTGTATGAAGCACGATTTTCAATTTGCATTGCAATGTTTTCTGCTACTAATGCTGCATTTAAGTCTGGTTGTTTGATTTCTACTATTGATATGTAGATCTCTTCTCCAGTCATTTTTGATAGTTCTTTTTTGTGCTTCTCTATTTCTTCTCCGCCACGTCCTATTACAACACCTGGTTTAGATGTGTTTATTATTATGTTAGTTCTTTTTTTGTTTCTTTCGATAACTATACTAGCGACTGAGCTACCTTTTAATTTCTTTTCTAAATATTTTCTGATTTTAATGTCAGTGTTTAAGTATTTAGAAAAATCTTTGCTAGGCGCATACCATTTGCTTTCCCAGTCTTTATTGATTCCTATTCTTAGTCCGACTGGACTTACCTTTTGTCCCATAGCTTAGTCCTCCTTTGTTCCAAGACCATCACTTACTTTTATATATATGTGACTAGTTCTTTTATCTCTTCTATCAACACTTCCACGTGAAGCTATTTTACTTCTTTTTAGTGTTGTGCCTTCATTTATGTAGGCTTCTTTGATATATATTGTATTTTCTTGTGCTCCATTATTGTTGATAGCATTTGCTACTGCACTTTCTAATACTTTGCTTATTAAACGACTTCCTTTAGTGTTAGTGTTTAATAATATTGCTCTGGCTTCAGCTAAGCTTTTTCCTCTTACAAGGTCAAGTGTCATTCTTGCTTTTCTAGGGGCAATCATGGCACCTTTATGTATTGCATAAGTTTCCATTTATTTCACCCTCCTATTTGTTTTCGCCAGCGTGTCCACCAAACTTACGAGTTTGTGCAAACTCACCTAGTTTGTGTCCTACCATGTCTTCTGTGATGTACACAGGTATGAATTCTTTACCGTTGTGTACTGCTATTGTGTGTCCAACAAAGTCTGGATAGATTGTTGAACGACGTGACCAAGTTTTTATTACTTCTTTTTTACCACTTTCGTTTAAGGCTTTTACTTTTTTTAGTAATCTATCAAAAACGTATGGTCCTTTTTTTAAACTTCTTGACATACTCACAAATCCTTTCTCTATTTTTTCTTTCTACGTGATACTATTAATTTATCACTTGCTTTATTTTTCTTACGTGTTTTGTATCCAAGTGCAGGTTTTCCCCATGGTGTCATAGGTCCTTTACGTCCGATTGGTGCACGTCCTTCACCACCACCATGTGGGTGATCGTTAGGGTTCATGACAGATCCACGTACTGTTGGACGCCATCCCATGTGTCTTTTACGACCAGCTTTTCCTAGTGATACTAATTCGTAATCTAGGTTTCCTACTGTTCCTATTGTCGCACGACATACGCCTTGAACTTTTCTTGTTTCACCAGATTTTAATCTTAGTAAAACATATTTTCCTTCTCTTCCTAGGATTTGTGCACTTGAACCAGCAGAACGTGCAAGTTGTGCTCCTTTTCCAGGATTTAATTCTATATTATGTACTACTGTACCTACTGGAATGTTCATTAGTGGAAGTGCATTTCCAGTTTTTATGTCTACATTTTCTCCACTTTCTATTTTGTCTCCTACGTTTAATCCTAAAGGTGCAATGATGTATCTTTTTTCTCCGTCAGCATAGTTTATTAATGCTATGTTTGCACTTCTATTTGGATCGTATTCGATTGAGGCTACTGTTCCTATTACGCCGTCTTTATTTCTTTTGAAATCTATTATACGGTATTTTCTTTTAACTCCGCCTCCACGATGTCTTACAGTGATTTTTCCTTGGTTGTTTCTTCCAGAATTACTTTTTGTCTTTTTTGTTAATTTCTTTTCAGGAGTAGCCTTAGTGATTTCTTCGTTTACTAAGGTACTCATGTTTCTAGTACCATTTGTTATTGGTTTAAATTTTCTAATTGCCATTTAATCACCTTCTAAAACTCTATTTTAGAGCCTTCCTTAAGTTTTACATATGCTTTTTTGTAAGCAGTAGTGAAACCAGTGTATTTTCCTACTCTTTTCTTTTTACTTTGTGTGTTTGTTGTATTAACACTTGCTACTTTTACACCAAACTTTGTTTCTATTACTTGTTTGATTTGTGTTTTGTTTGCTTTCTTGTCAACTTTGAATACATATACATTCTCGTTTGCTAGATTGCTTGTTTTTTCAGTTATTACTGGTGCTTTGATTATATTGTAATTCATTATTTAAGCACCTCCTCTATTTTTGCTACACTTGCTTCATCTATTAGTAAGTTATTAGCTCCTACTAAGTCTAATACATTGATACTTGTAGGTTCTATTATGTGTGTGTTTTGTAAGTTTCTTGATGCAAGTGCTATGTTTCCGTTTTCTCCATCTGTTACGATTAATGTTTTTCCTTCTAGTTTTAATTTTTCTAATATTTTGTTGAATTCTTTTGTTTTTGGTGTTGCTATTTCTAGGTTTTCAACAACATATAATCCTTTGTTTTGGAATTTGTCTGAAAGAGCACTTTTTAACGCTAGTCTTCTTTCTTTTTTATTCATTTTGAAACTGTAGTCTCTTGGTGTAGGCCCGAATACTATTCCGCCTCCTACCCATTGTGCAGCTCTTATTGATCCTTGACGTGCACGTCCAGTTCCTTTTTGTCTCCATGGTTTGCGTCCTCCACCACTTACTTCACTTCTGTCTTTTGTTTTGTGTGTTCCTTGTCTTAGTGAAGCCATTTGTAGTCTAATAGCATCTGTTAAT
>JAAVYQ010000043.1 GCA_022791215.1 Bacilli bacterium
CTTTGAATACAAAAACTACGACTATGAAATAAAAAGTTATAACAAATTTTTAGGTGCATCTTATTCTAAAGCACCCATGTACAAAAACTATGATGAATTAAAATATATGTATAACGACTATATGGAAGAAGTAAAAGTTAAACACTTAGAATATAAGAACGACAAAATATATGAAACTAAAGAATTAGAAAGTTTAGACCCATACAATATATTTTTAAAAGGACCTAGTGCATTAATAGAAATAGAGAACGAAAATGCTAAACAAGACAAAGAACTAATAATCTTTAGAGACAGTTTTGCTAGTAGTCTAACACCATTACTAATACCATACTACAAAAAAATAACACTAATAGATTTAAGATACATACGCATGGACTTATTAGACGAATATATAGACTTTAATGATCAAGACATATTATTTCTATATAGTACACTAATAATAAATAATAGTAGTATATTAAAAGTAAAACAATAACAAAAAACATACAACATAGCATTCAAGCAAACATCCAAGATCGTTGATTAAAAAATAAATAGATTGATTTATTAGAATAAATAGTGTAAAATACTTAGACATAAACAAGGAATTATCTAAATTTATTTACTTTAATAAATTTCTTTGGTATAATTTTCTTGAAAGTAGAATAAAATATTATTGTAGATAATGTTTTATCTACTCTTGGTCTAAGTAAACTATTTATAGTCTAACGGATCAAACCCGTGTAGGCGCCAAGCGCCGCTTAAAAAAGCAACTCGTGTAGTTGCTTTTTTAATTATTTAAAATCTCTTTTTATTTAACTCTTTAGCAATTTTTCTTAATTCTTTATTCCCAAAAAAATATAATTCTGATTTTTTATATTTAATATTATTCTTATGCTTATAAATAGCTTTATCAATATAAGTTAGCATATCAGATACTTGAAATAATCTTTTTTCCTTATGATCAAAATTTATTCTATGCTCAAAACCATCAAATCTTATAAATAATGAATCTAAAATATATCCCAAAGATTCTTGGCCATTATCATAGTAAAGTACTATCTTATCAAACTTATTAAAGAAATCCTCATGATCTTTTATCATTTGATTTATTTAATTAATAAGTTTTTTTCTTAAAATATCTCCATAATCAGTATACTTTTTATCAACAATTATTGAATGATACTGTACTGGTATTTTTCTAGAAAATTGATAAATAGCATTAAAAATACTTTTACGCATCTTTATATCAAATTTAGCATAGTTCCTCTATGAAGTATTAAATCTGCCATATGTATCATATTAGTATAACCAATTCTTTCAAGTCTTTTATTCAAATTTTCTAGTTCAAGGCTAATATCATTAGTTTGATCATGAAAAGTAAATGAGATACCATAAAAATCTGATGCACCTTTTGCAAAACCAAATTCACCTGTTTCATCTACAAATATATTAAGTCGTTTCATAATATTCACCTCACTGAAAAATATTATATAATATTTCGAGAATCATTTAAACTTAAATAGTGTAATTGAAAGAAACTTATATTACAATTCAACATCCAAGAAAAAATAAAATATATAAGCAAAAGTGATTAAAAGACAAAATTAACTAATTGTATTGTAAAACTAGCCAGTCTATGATAAAATAAAACTTGTAAATCGTTACTATTGGACGAGATAAATAATGAGTATTCAAAGAGAATTAGTGGAAGGTGAGAACTAATAATATAGTTATTTATTACTACCAATATAGAGAGATTAATAATCTACGTAAATAAGACGTTACACTTATAAAGAGCGAAACCAAGGACTGGTACCGTGCAAATAGAAGCACTCCTTATAAGGAGGCTTTTTTGTTATAAAGGAGGTTCACTATGAATCCTAGAGAAATTGATAAAGAAGTTAGTAGATTAGTAATGGAAAAACACTTACTAACGCTAAGTATGAATCGAACGGAAAATGAAGAAGAAAAAAAAGAAATAAAAAAGAGACTTATCAGAATAAATGCTGAAATAAGAAAGACGAAAGCCAAATACGACCAAATATTAGTTGGAGTAGAAGAAACAAAGGTGGGAAAATAATGAGAAGTAGTTTAAAACATACATACAGACAATTACTAACTAACAATCCAATAAAAGCGAGAAGAAACACACTTTTAAAATATAAAAACATATTAGAAGAAGCAAAAAGACAACAAAAAAATACACAAAGAATATTAAAGAAAGAAGGAAAATAAAAATGGTAAACTTTAAAGAAGATGAAAAATTAAACATACTAAATCACAGTTGTGCTCATTTAATGGCACAAGCAATAAAACATTTATATCCAAATGCATTATTTTGGGTAGGACCTGTCATAGCTGAGGGATTTTACTATGATGTAGACTTAGGCGATGAAGTCATACGTGAAATCGACTTAGAACGAATAGAAAAAGAAATGAAAAAACTAAGCAAAGATGGCAAAAGAATATACAGAGAAGAAATAACAAAAGAAGAAGCACTAGAAAGATTCAAAAATGATCCATACAAAATAGATTTAATAAGTAGAATGGACGAAGAAAACACAATAATATCATGCTACACACAAGGAGACTTCACAGATTTATGTCGTGGACCACATGTAGAAAGTGTAAAAGAACTAAAACACTTCAAACTAATAAAATTTTCAGGAGCATATTGGAAAGGCGACTCTAAAAACAAAATGTTACAAAGAATATATGGAGTATGCTTCCACAACCAAGAAGACCTAGACAAATATCTAAACGACATGGAAGAAGCCAAAAAAAGAGATCACAGAAAACTAGGAAAAGAATTAGGTTTATTCATGCTAAGTGAATATGGACCAGGATTTCCATTTTGGCTACCAAAAGGAATGATACTAAGAAACGAATTAGAAAACTTTTGGTATAAAGAACACACAAAAGAAGGATATGAGTTCATAAAAACACCTACAATGCTAAATAGAGACTTATGGGAACTAAGTGGACACTGGAATAACTACAAAGATAATATGTACACATCAAACATTGATGAAATAGACTTTGCGATAAAACCTATGAATTGTCCAGGGGGAATGCTAGTATACAAAAATTCACTACACTCATATAGAGACTTACCAATAAGATGCGGAGAATTAGGGCTAGTACATAGACATGAAGCGAGTGGAGCATTAAATGGGCTATTTAGAGTAAGATGCTTTACACAAGACGATGCACACATATTTATGAGAGAAGACCAAATGGAAGAAGAAATCATAAGACTCATAAATTTTATAGACAGAATATACAAAATGTTTGAACTAGACTATTCAATAGAACTATCTACAAGACCAGAAGACAAATACATAGGAGAAATAGAAGTATGGAATAAATCCGAAGAAATACTTGAAAAAGCTTGTCACAAAGCTGGAAAAGATTGCAAAATAAATCCAGGCGATGGAGCATTCTATGGACCTAAATTAGACTTTCATGTAACTGATTCGCTAGGACGTGAATGGCAATGTGGAACAATACAATTAGACATGAACTTACCTGAAAGATTTGACTTAACATACATAGATAAAAATGGAGAAAAGAAAAGACCAATCATGCTACATAGAGTAATATTTGGATCAGTAGAAAGATTTATAGGAATATTGATCGAGCACTTTGCAGGAGCATTTCCTATGTGGTTATCTCCAATACAATTAAACATAATACCAGTAAATAACGAATATCATTTAAACTATGCAAAAGAACTACAAGAAAAATTAAAAGAAGAAGGAATTAGAGTAGAATTAGATGATAGAGAAGAAAAACTAGGATACAAAATGAGAGAAAGTGTTATGAACAAAATACCATACACATTAGTAATTGGACAAAAAGAAGTAGACGAAAAAACTATAAGTTATAGAAAATATGGAAAAGAAGAAACAATTACAGTAAACTATGAAGAATTCATAACAATGATAAAACAAGAAATAGAAGAAAAGAAATTATTACACAAATAGTTTCTTTTTTAGTGCAATTTTTAACACGTGATTATTTAAGTACAAAACCATTGACATTTAATACTTTTTATGGTACAATTGTAACTGTTAATGGGGGTAAGGTAAATATGAAAGGGAGATTTTTATTAGATTATCTTGACGAAAATGACTTTAAAAAATTAGAAAGAAGTTTAAAAAAATATAATATGATGGCATACAAAAGACTTATGTTCGACTACTATCCAAGCCTTAGAAGAGGAGAATTTCTAGGAGAATTAGTATCAATAAACAAACATGAGCAAACAGAGAACTACGAATTAGAATTACCAACGGATACACTATTTGTCAAAGTATATGGAAAAGTAAAACTAAGTTACACTGTATACAAAAAGCAAAATGTAGTAATGTTGACAGGATTAGAACCTAGAAGTATATTAATGGATGGTCACAAATCAGAACTAACAGCATACAAAGGAATAATGATAAGTAAACAAAATGCAGCAAAAGAAATGTTTAAAATAGACTTACTATCAAGACTTGAAGACAAATAATAATAGAATAGGATAAATGTTATGAAAAACAACGAAAAGTTAAAAGAAGAAATACTAAAAGAATATAAAAAACTATTAACGAAAAGTTTGCAATATAGCATGGAAATGACAAGTGTATTAGAAATGGGGTTAACAATTCAAGAATATGTAGATTTTAGAAAATATATTGCAGGAGAGATTGATAGTATGAAAATAACGAGTTTAATAGCTGCTTTACTATATGTTCAATTTCCAGAAAATGATGACACAATTACTAAACTAAGAGAAGATATGTATATAAACAAATATGGAAGGAAATAAGAACAATAATGAAATATAGAGAAAGAAAGAAAAAATTAATAAAACAAAGAGAAGAAATACTTAAAGACTATCAAATATTACTATCAAAAGTGATAGAATATGGGCAAAGCACAATGGAATATAGCGAAGAAGAAATAGCATCAAAAACAGAAGAAGAGAAAATGCTAAGAAATTTACTGGTAACATTACTATATGTAGAACATCCTGAAAACACTGAAATAAGATCAGCACTAAGAAAAGTTCTATCATCAAAAGGAAGAAATAGGTAAAAATAATATAAAAAATAGTATAATTAAATAGGAGTGATATAAATGACAAAATTTTGTACAAATTGTGGGAATAAATTAGATGAAAATGCAGATGTATGTGTAAAATGTGGAATACTTATAAAGAAAAAAGGTAATAGTAATTATTCATTAGAAAGTATAGAAAAAAGTGCAAACACTGGATTTGGTTTTGGATTAGGATCCATATTAGCGTGGATACTACCATTAATAGGATATCCCGTAACCATATGTGGAATAATATATTCATCTAAAGGTATGAAATCTGAAGCATCAAAAGGAAAAGCAATCGCAGGATTAATACTATCAATAATATTTCTAATAGCTACCATAATGAATTCAATCGCAGGAGTAATACAAAATCTAGCGAAACTTTAACTTTAAATTTGAAAACATGTATGGTATAATTAAAAAAGTTTGGAGGGAAAATATATGAAAACTTATAAAAGAGATTTGCCAGAAGGCGTTAGAAAAATATTTACTCTTGAAAGAGGAGTAAAAGTTAAAGTACTAAACAAAAAGTACTATGGTAAAAAGAAAAAAACTGAAGTAAAGGCTGCATAATATTAAATCACAATTAGTGATTTATTTTAATAAAACATTGACTTTAAGTACGATTTATGGTACAACACTATTAGTCAAAGGGGGAAAGAAAATGACAAAAAAACAAATATTAGCCACATGTTTAGCGGGAGTATTAACACTTGGATGTATAAGTGAATGTAATAATAATCAAAAAAGAAAAGAAACTATATTATGTATAGATAATGAATATGTAGAAAATAACTTTACATTAGTTAGCCAAGAGTATATAACTGAGGAAATTGACGATATAGAGACAGTTATGGAAGATGGTAGAAAAATGAATGCTGCACCAAATAGTGAGTGGGTACTTAACGGTGATAAATGTTTTAGATTAATATGTAGAACTACATACAAAGCAAAAGAGACAGCTTTAGAAGATGGCTCAGTAGTATGCTATAATTTAAATGGTAAAAATATAAGTGGAACTAGAATATATATTGATACAGTTGTAAAAGAAGATGAAAACAAGTTGACCTTAAAATAGAGGTCTTTTTCTTTTACTCAAATTATGATAGAATTAAACATAGTGGTGAAGATAATGAATCAGGATTTATCAAAAATTATAAAAAAGATAAGAGAAGAAAACAAACTAACACAAAAAGCATTAGC
>JAAVYQ010000044.1 GCA_022791215.1 Bacilli bacterium
CCTTACAAACGTAGTGAAGGAAGGAATGATAAGAAATATGGAAAAATTAGAAATAAAAAAATGGAAAGATGAAACAAGAAACAATGGAGTATCTGGTGTAATATTTAAAAGAGGAAACGTGTTATTTGAAATAAGTTTTCAAGGTAATTTAGACTTATACTTTAGAATACAAAGTTCTAAAAAAACTCCACCATTTGAATTTATAATAGGAAAAGATAATTATAAAACATATGAAATATTTGACTTACTATATAAAGAAGTAACAAATGGCATAACATATTTTGAACTTACAAAAAGCGAAATAGATAAAATAGTTTCAAATGCTGAATTTTTTGGAGAAGATTATCACGAAAAATTAAAAAAACGAGAACTTTATATAAAGACAACAAAAGAAAACGTTTTAAAAGTATCATCTAGAACAGGATTAATCAAAGGTTCAAGTATAATATGGAAAAGTGATGAATACTATGAAGAAGTGGCCCCTTTCTTTAAAATAGATAAATTAGAAAATGCGTATAAAATAACATTTGATATGCCTAAAATTACAAGAGAACTAGAAATTGAAGAAAGAATACTGTATTTTAATAAAAATTATATATCAGTAAGACTAAGAAACAACGGTTCTAGATATGAAATGTATAATATCCCATTTATGAAAATGTTTAATAAACTTATGACATTAGACTTAGAAGATCAACAAATATATCTAGAAGAATACATAATAGAAGAAATGCAAAAAAGTAGAGAATTAGAAGAAATATTAACAAAAACTAAAAAAATTGGAAGATAATAAAAATATTTCACACAAAATACACCTTAAACATATATAATGAACAAGAACAGGCGGTGATAAAATGAATATATTAGTGGTAGACGATGAGATGTTAATAAGGAATGTAATAAAAGATTACTTAGAAAACGAAGGTTATGAAATATACGAAGCAGAAAATGGACAAGAAGCGATAAGGGTATACAAAGAAGAAAAAATTGACTTAATAATATTAGACATAATGATGCCCAAAATGGATGGTTACGAAACATTAAAAGAACTAAGACGATTAGGAGAAACACCAGTAATAATGTTGACAGCGATGAAAGAAGAACTAGACAAATTACATGGATTTGACTTAGGAGTAGACGACTATGTAACAAAACCATTCAGTCCAAAAGAATTAGTCGCAAGAGTAAAAGCGATACTAAAAAGAGACGGAAAAATCAAAGAAATATACCAATACAAAGATTTAAAAATAGACTACAAAGGAAGAAAAGTAACAATCGAAGAAAAAGAAATAGAATTAACACCAAAAGAATATGAACTCTTAACATATTTTATAAAAAATAAAGGAATAGCCTTATCAAGAGAATCATTACTAAATGTAATCTGGGGATACGACTTTTACGGAGACTATAGAACAGTTGACACACACATAAAAATGTTAAGAAGAAGTCTAGGCAAATATAGAGATCTAATAAAAACAGTAAGAGCAGTGGGGTATAAATATGAAACAGAATAGTATAAGTTTGACCATGCATATATGGTCACATTTAGCTATTTTTCTTACACTAATAATAGCATTCCTATGGATATTTCAAGTATTATTTTTCGACATATACTACGAAAGAAGAACCACATCATTAATAGAAAAATTAGCATTAAAAACGAAAATATATTATGAACGAGCCAAAGAAATAACATATTATGATGAACTATCATACGAAAACAATGCATGTATACAAATAATAAGAGAAGGAGAAACGATATATAGTTCTAACGGAACAAGAAGAGGATGCTTATATGTAACAAACGAAAACGAAGGAACAGTCAACAGTTACATAACGGACTTCATAACAAGTGGGAAAACTAGAAGAAATTACAAAATTATAAATCCAGCATTAAACAATGACACACTAATAAGTGCTGTAAAATATGATGAAAACACATATGGATTTATAAACGTATCACTCGAACCCACAGACCCTGCCATAAACATAATAAGAGAAGAACTAATAGTAATAACAATAATAGTATTCATATCATCATTCTTTTTAGCCTACTATATAAGTAAAAGAATATCGACACCGATACTAAAAATAAATCGACGAGCAGCATCATTAGCAAAAGGAGACTTATATACACCATTTGAATCAAATGAATACATAAAAGAAATAAAAGAACTAAGTGATACACTAAACTACACAAAAGAAGAATTACTAAAAATAAACGAAACAAGAAAAGACTTACTAGCAAATGTATCACATGATCTAAAAACTCCACTAACGATGATAAAAGCATATGCTGAAACAGCAAGAGACTTAAACAAAAATAACGAAACAAAAAGGGAAGAAAATTTAAACATAATAATAGAAGAAACAGAAAGACTGAATATACTAGTAAATGACATATTAGAATTATCAAAAAATGAGTCAGGAATGGAAACACTAAACAAAGAAAAATTTAATCTAAAAAATGAAATAGAAAGCATAATACATAGATTTGATTACCTAAAAGAACAAGAAAACTATAAATTTATATTTGATTGTAATAAAGACATATACATAACTGCTGACAAAAACAAAATAACACAAGTAATATATAACCTGATAATAAATGCGATCAACTACACAGGAAAAGATAAAAAGGTCATAATAACAATAGAAGAAAAGAAAAAGAATTTAAGAGTATCAATAACTGACACAGGAAAAGGAATAAATCCAGAAGAAATAAATAAAATTTGGGAAAAATACTATAAAAGCGAAAAAAATCATCAAAGAAATAAAATTGGTACTGGGCTTGGACTATCGATAGTCAAAACTATATTAATAAACCATGGATTCAAATATGGAGTTAAAAGTACAAAAGAAAAAGGAACGACATTCTATTTTGACGTAAACATATAAAAAATATAAAAAAATCACAATAATTTCACATTAAACTGATAAAATTAAAAACATAAAGAAGGTGATAAATAAAAAGAAAGAAAAGAAAAAATATACAATCCTCTAAAAACCTATAAAAAATTACATAGATTAAAAACTGTAGAGATACTAAACACAAATAAGTATCTCTTTTAATTTACAGAAAATAAAAACAATGATAAAATAAAATTAAAATAGAGGAGAAAAACATGAAAAAATATAAAAAAATATTTGGAATAATATTTATGTGTTTAATAGTCTTTTTTGCAGTAAATCTAAAAGCAGATTCAGGTTGGGATGGAAGCTATGGTGGAGGAGGAAGTAGTTCTTCTAGTGGAGGATCAAGTTGGAGTTCTAGTTCAGGTGGTTCTTACTCTAGTGGATCAGACAACCCCATTATAAATATAATCGTACTCATAATATTTGTATATATAATCTATAAAAGTATGACAAAAGCCAAAACTCAAAACAAAGTAACAACAGATATGAAGTACAAGATAAGTCCTATTAAAATAGAAGTAATAAAAGAAGTTCTTCCGGATTTTGATAAAAATCAATTTAGACAAACTACATTCAAGATTTACAAAGACATACAAGAAGCATGGATGGAGTTTGACTATGAAACATTAAAAGAAAATACAACAAACGAATTATATAATACATATCGTTCAGAATTAATAGCATTAAAAGCCAAAAAGCAAAAAAATATTATGAAAGACTTTGAATTACTAGACTTTGAAATAGTGGACATGGAAAAAGGAATAGAGAACATTTCACTAAAAATAAGAGCATTAATAAAATGTTACGATTATGTAATAGATAAAAATGAAAAAGTTGTAAGAGGAACAGACAAAAGGAAAGTTGTATATAACTATGAAATGACATTCACAAAAGGCTTAAGCAAAAATAAAAACAAATGTCCAAACTGTAATGCACCATTAGAAAAAGAAAACACATCTATATGTCCATACTGTAACTCAACAGTAATAAACACTAATTACGACTGGGTATTATCAAAAAAACAAATGATTTCACAAGAAATGGAATAGTTTACAGACTTCACAAAATAAACTTATCTATTTCACATAAATTTCACTTTAGACTGGTAGAATAATAAACATGAAAGGAGAAGTGATAAATTAATAAAAAGAAAGCAAAATATACAATCCTCTAAAAACCTATAAAATCACATAGATTAAAAACTGTTAAGAGACACTAGTTACTGAGTGTCTCTTTTAATTGAAAAAAATAATGACTAATAATAATTAACATGATAAAATAGAATATATAAAGAAAGGTAAGTGATATAAATGGGCTTAATAAAAGCATTAACTACATCAGTTTCAAGTGGCTTAGGAGATCAATTTAAAGAATTTATAGTATGTCCTGAAACTGAGAAAAATGTACTAATACAAAGAGGAGAAGTAAGACACGGAGAAGGAAATAGAAAACCAAGTGAAGGAATAATAACTAATGGAAGTGCAATAGTAGTTCCTGAAGGAATGTGCATGATGATAATAGACAACGGAGCGATAACAGAGTTTACTGCAGAAACGGGAACATATAAATACGACAACGAATCTGAACCTACAGTATTTGAAGGAGGATTCTTCAAAGGAATAGGAGCCACAATAAAAACCATAGGAAAACGTATAACATATGGAGGACAAACAGCACATGACCAAAGGGTATACTACATAAATACAAAAGTAATACCAGGGAACAAATTTGGTAGTCCACAACCTAAAAAAATAACTGACGAAAAATATGGAATGGTAGAAGTAACATTCTTTGGAGAATATGCTTTCCAAGTAGTAGATCCAGCGAGACTAATATCAAGTGTAATTGGATCAAACGCTAAAGATTCAATAACATACGAAGAAGTAATAGGTAGTCAACTAAAAACAAAATTCATAGAGAAAATAACTGAAGCAATATCAGTAGTAATGAGACGTCATAAAGTATCATTTGGAGATATGGGAATGTATGGTTCAGACATATCAGAAGAGATGAATAGATGCTTAGATGAAACATGGAAACAAAACTATGGATTAATAATAACAGACGTAGCAATAGGAGATATAAACCTTACCGACGAATCAATGAAAAGAATAAACAAAATCGACGATGCTACAATATTTAGTGACAAGAATTTACAATCTGGATTGATGGCAAATGCAGCAAGTGAAGCTATGATAAATGCATCTAAAAACGAAAATGGTGCAATGATGGGATTTGCAGGAATGAACTTAGCAGGACAAAATGCAAGCAACATGATGAATGCAGTAAACACAGGCGTGCAAACTGAAACAACAACAAAAGAAACAGGAATGCCAGAATCAGGTACAATATTTGCTAGTAATACTGAAACAATAGAAACAAATAAAGAAACAACTAATGTTACAACAGAAGAAACTCCAAAAGCCAAATTTTGTTCAAACTGTGGAACTCCAGTAACTGGAAAATTCTGTTCAAACTGTGGACAAGAAATAAAGTAATATGAAAGAAGAAATATTAAAATACGATCCAGAGTTCACAGAAAGTAACTTTAAAACATTTATAGACAATGTATTCATACAAATACATCTATCCATAATGACAAAAGAAATAGAAAATATAAGACACTTTGTAACTGAAGAAATATATGAAAAAATAGAAAACAAAGTGAAACTCCTAAACGAAAAAAATGTAATACAAATGTATGACGAAATTAACGTAAAAGAAACACACATAGAAAGTGTAGAAATAGTAGAAGGAAAAATCATTATCCAAGTAAAACTTATAAGTAGATATATGGATTACCTTATAAATGAAGATGGAGATTATGTAAGTGGTAATAATAAACATAGAATACAAAAAGAAAACAACTTAATATTTACAAAAATAATAGATGCAGAAAAACTAAAATCAGTAAGAAAATGTCCAGGATGTGGAGTAACATTAGACATAAATAGAAGTGGTAAATGTGAATACTGTGGAAGTACATTTGATTTAGATAAAAAAGGATGGATTTTAACTACACTGGAAGTTTAAATGCAAATTAAAAAATTAAGGTGCCTTTAATGCAAGGTGCCAATTAACCAAATAGGAATAGACTTAAGCAAAGCAAATGCAAATACTGAGAGATGACATACATTAGCCGAGTGGTTAATTCAAAAGAATAAAAGTATTAAAAATATTTGAATTATTATAAAGGAGTTCATAATGAAAAATATAAAAAAGACAATACTAATAATTTTAACTTGTTTATTTCTATGCATAGCAGTTACAATAAAAGCAGATTCAGGATGGGATGGAGACTATGACTATAACTATGGAGGAACAGATTGGGACTTTGACTTTGGAGACCATGACTATAATTATGGTTCAGGAACACGATACCCAAGAAGATACTCATCAAGTGGGGACTTTGGAGCTGCAATAGCCGGATTCGCGATACTAGTAATAATAGGTTTAGGAATTACATTCTATGTATTAAAAAAAGCAACAAAAAATAATAATTTAAACAACAACATATTCAATAATATAGAAGGATATGACATAAATAAAATAAAAGCAATATTACCAGACTTTGACATTAACGAATTTAGAACAACAACATATGAAAAATACAAAGAAATACAAGAAGCATGGATGAATTTTGATTATGACAAATTAAAAGAAAACACAACAAACGAATTATTTAATTTATACAAATCAGAATTAACTGCACTAAAAGTAAAAAAACAAAAGAATATAATGTCAAACTTTTACTTACATAACTTTAGTATAATAGATATGGAACAAGGAAACAAAAACATATCAATAAAAGTAAAAATGACAGTAAGTTGTTTAGACTATGTAATAAACAAAAATGAAGAAGTTGTACGAGGAACAAAATCAAGAAAAGTAGAATACACATATGAAATGACATTTACAAAAGGATTAGAAGAAAAAGAAAACAAATGTCCAAACTGTAATGCACCATTAGAAAACGTTACTACATCAACATGTCCATACTGTAATTCAACAGTAATCAGTGCACATCATGACTGGGTATTATCAAAAAAACAAGTTACAAGACAAAGATAAAAAATAACTGACAACAAAACGATATTTCAAATCGTAAGAGTTGTCAGTTTTAAAATTCCTCATATTCTATACTATCACAAACAATATAAACGAAAGGCTCTTCTTCACTACTAGCGAAACAAATATATTCCTTATTTCTAATAATAATATAATTTATAAAAACATCATCAATATAATTCCATGAAAAAAGTTCTCTAATATTACAATGTTCTACTCCTTTAAAAATCATTCTCATTTTTATATTATTTGTTTCAAAAGTTTCATCTTTTTTTAATGATGGAATACCTGACCAATGAACATCTATAAAAAGTTCTATTTGTGAACGTTTTATATCATAATTAATATTACTTATAAAACTATCATGAAATCCATGATAATATTCAATAAAAGATGATAAATTATCTTTAGTAATCACTGTCATTTACTTTACTCCTTTCTATACAATTTTATGAATTTAAATTACATACCAATTATAGCACACTTTAAAAATAAAAGAGTAAAATTAGAAAAAACATTTTACCCTTACATTAAAAACTAAAGATCTCGTTTAACATTAATTGTAGTCATACCAGGCTTGTAAAGTTTTTTAACTAAACAATTATTAGAATACTTTTGAGACATATTCATAGGTGGGCAAATAACACCATAAGCATCTTGTTCTAAACTAACCATACCTCTAGCAAGCCTTGGAAATAACTTAATCTTATCTCTAGGATAAATAAGACCAAAATTGCCAGGCAATAACTTATCCAAACAATTTGGCAAAGCCCCATTATGCATATGCCCAGAAACAACAAGAGAGAAATTAGAAAATTCTCTAATAAAAGCATTAATAGGCGAATGAATAGTTAAAATATTAAAATCATTAACATCGACATTTCTTTCCAAATCTACTATATAAGGAGAAACATAATAAAAATATGCTTCCATAGACTCATAATAAAAATGATAATACTGATAAGTATCATTACCGATATCTTGACCAGAAATAGAAACATTAGGAATATTAGTAGAAAGAGATTCATTAAAAAGAGTATGAACATTACTAATATTATTAAGACTCTCGAAAAAAGAGTCACTATTAAAACTTTTCCACTTACCATCGACATTAGTCAAACAATCATGATTACCTCTAACAATATATACAGGAGCAATAAAAGAAAGAGAATAGAAAAAGTCGACTAATGCTTTCCTAACATACTTATCTTCAAATACACCAGCCTCATTAGCCAAATCTCCAGCAAAGCAAATCATATGTGGACTAATACTATTAGCTGTCTCAACAAAAGATTTAAGCAAATTAAAATTAAAAGATTTATCAACATGTAAATCACTAAAACACAAAATAACTAAATCATTATTAACTTTACTATTATAAATTGTATGGTTCTTTAAATAAAAATTCATATCTTGCTCCTTTAAAAACAATGTAAACTATTATAACACTTACAACTAAAAAATCAAATCTAATAAAAATATATTCAAAAACAGCAAAAAAATTCCAAAAATAAATAAAAATCAAAAAATGTCGAAAAAAGTCACAAAGGCGAACACTTCTAATTGACAACACATAGAAAATTTTGTAAAATTAACTTTAGGATAGAGGTGGCTAAAGTGGAAAAAAAATTAAAAAGTATTGATTTACATCTAATAGCAAATCTAATACTATCAATAATAGTATTAATAATGGGAATAGTAATAATGATATTCAAAGCATTCGGGCTAACAGACATAATACTATATGTATCAGTATTATTCTACATATTTGCATTCTTTGGAATAATCGCATACTTTGTAAAAAGAAAAGAAGGAGATTACGAACTATTACTATTATCATTAATAAACATAATGGTCGCAACATACATGTTTGTATTCCAAAAAGATAACTTACCTATGATATTAGGATCAGCGATGACAGTTTACACAATACTAGTAGTAACTAATCGAGGATACAAAGTATTGATGCTAAAAAATCAAGACAACTTTATGTGGATAATCAAATTTATCATGACATTCTTGCTAGCATTCGTGGGAATATTAACTACAATAAACTTGTTCAATGAAACGACAGTACAAACTATGATGATGGGCTATTACTTTATAACAACAGGAATACTAATGACAATAGAAAGTAGTATAGAATTATTTGTTACTGATCGTGCATTTAATAAAATAATGTCAAAGTTAGTAGATGAAGAAAATAAAAATCTTGAAGAAATAAATGAAATCAAAGAAGAGCCTGTAATAACAGCAAGTGTAGAAAAAAAGCCTAAAAAGAAAACAACAATAAAAGTAGAAAACAAAACGAAAACTAAAAAAAGTGAAACAAAAGTAGAAGAAAGTAAACCAAAAACACAAACAAAAAGTAAAACTTCTAAAACTGCTAAATCAAAAAAAGAAGCAACTGAAACAAAAAAAACACAAGAACCAAAAAAAGCAGGAAGACCTAAAAAAGAAGCAGCAGTAAAAGAAAGCAAAAAATCAGAAATAAAAATAGTAGAAAAGAAGAGCCCTGCTACAAAAACTAAAAAAGAACCAACAGTTGCAACAAAAAATAAAGCAGTAAAAAAAGTAGAAACAAAAACTGTTGCTAAGAAAACTACCAAAGCAGAAACAACTAAAAAAAAACCAGGTAGACCTAAAAAAATAAGTTCAAAATAAAATGAACTTATTTTAATTTGACTTAATGTGTTAATTATGGTACAATACATACCAAATTAAGGGGGACAAATGAAAAAATATAGTAGGGATTTCGTTGTGAAACAAAACACATAAAAAAAATATAAAGGATTATCATCAGTTGTAATCGTGCCTGAAGGAATAACCGAAATAAGTAGCGATTTTGAAGGACCAATGACAATAGATACATTAGTCTTACCAAAAAGTTTAATTAAAATAGAAACACGCGCATTTTATAGTATTAAAATAAATACATTAAAAGTTCATGATTCAATAGAAAGAATAGATGAATCTGCTTTTTACAGTTATATTGAAAACATAGAAATTAAAAATACATATGGAAATGCTTTATATGTATTACAAAAATTAAAACATTTTTGTCGTAATAGTTTAACTAAATTAAAAACAATAAGAATTACTGAAAAAACTTTATCAGAAAAAGAACTAATAGAAATAAAAAAACTATTTACAGAAAATAAAAATATAAAAATAATAAACGACCAATGTGTGACTAACGACGAAAATAAAAGAATAAAAGGTCTATCTAGAATAAAAATTGAGGATGAATTAAATATAGAATCTACAGTTGAAGAAATAGGTTCTAACGCATTTAGTGGAGAGATATTTAATTTAACACTCCCAGAAAATGTAAAAATACTATCTATAAATGCCTTTGAGTATAATTACATAGGAATTCTAACCATATATGACAGTTTAGAAAAAATTGGAGTGAATGCATTTGGTATAAACTTAAACGAAATAAGAATAATTAACCGAGGCAAAGCTTTTAATGTACTAAAAGAAATAAAAAGAAC
>JAAVYQ010000045.1 GCA_022791215.1 Bacilli bacterium
AGATGCAGTATCACAAATAAGTTCAGGAGAAAATCTATTAATAAGTGTAGCAGTAATGAAAAGTAACAACACACACGAATTATTAAAAAACAACCAAACATTTGCAATATCAGTATTAGGAAAAAAAGTAGATCCAAAAATAATAGAAACATTTGGATTAAATTCAATGAGATACATAAATAAATTTGAAAAAATAGAAACGATAGAAATAGAAAACCAAAAAATAATAAAAGACTCATTAGGATACATGATATGTGAAATAATAGATACAGTAGAAAATGACACACACACATTATTTATAGGAAGACTAAAAGAAGCAGACGTAATTAAAGAAGACGAACCAATGACATATGCATACTACCAAGAAAATAAAGATGAGTTAATAAAAGTAACAACAACAAAAGGACAAACAGCATGGATATGTACTATATGCGGTTATATTTATTATGGAGAAGAAATTCCTGAAGACTATACATGTCCAATATGCGGAGCAGAAAAAATAGACTTTAAAATCAAAAATTAGAAATTTACAAAGCATTCCTTAAATGTTAAAATATAGTTTAACGAAAGGAAAGATTAACATGAATCAAATTACCTTAGAAGAATTTAATGCATATAAAAAAATATTAGAAAAATATGAAAGCATCGGAATAAATGTAGAAGAAGAAAAAACAAAATTAGAGAAACTTGAAGAAAAAATAGCAAGCACCAAAACAAGACAAATATTTCTAACAAAAGAAGAAAAAACTTTAAAAGAAGAAATAAAAGAATTTTTATCATCACTAAAAGAAAAAGAGCACTACTATTATATAATAATAACAACCAAATATATAAATGGTATAATTGGACAAACTGAAAATATAGAAGAAAGTATAAAATATGTAATTGATTGTTTAAAAAGAATAGATGAGTGTAACATAGAAAAAATCAAAAAAGAAAAGCAAATGTTAACAAACTTTTACCAAATGGTACTAGGAGCAATAGAATTAGAACTTTTATATGGAAAAAATATTACATATACAATATTGGACTATATCACCTCAAGCGAAAACAAAATACATTTAGAATACATGGAACAAGCAATAAAAAAGAGAATAGAAGAAGTAAAAAAAGAAACATATGCTGACATAAATTCAATACATAATTTAGAAAATAGTATAAATAAAAAAATGTTACAAGGACCATTAGAAACATTAGTAGATAAAGAAATAATAAAACACCTAATCGCGTGCACCAACTATGGAAAATTAATAGAAATACTAAAAGAAAGCATAACAAACTATAAAGTAGATTTACAAGATATAAATAACAAAATAAAAGAATTAGAAAATAATTTTAATTTTTATTATAATGACATACAGACAGGAAAATCACATAAAAAATATAACAAGATTTTAATTACAAAAATAGTAGCAGCCCTCCTGGGATTACTAACACCAATTTCAATAATTTATTTTAAAAATGCAAACAAAGTAGTTGAATTTATGTCAACAGTAATAGGAGAGACATTATATGAAACTACTATAACTACATATTCAAAAAACGATAAAGAAAATGAAGCATATCAAAACGCTATAACATCAGTCACATGGGAACAATCATATTCAAAATCAGCTAGTAGAACATTAGAAGTCCTAGGAGAAGTAAGAATAGAGAGTGGAGAACTAAAAAGAGATTATAAAATATATGATATATCAGAATATGGTTATAACTTAGATTTACAAGAATATCTAAAAATGTATGAAGAAGGCGAAATAACCGACAAAAAAATAATAAAAGAAGGAACAAGAACTGCAACTGTAGAAGAATACAAATATAGTGACATAATAATAGAAGAAGTAATACAAAATCGAAATAAAACCAAGAAAGAAACATCCAAAGAAACCATAAAATTAGTAGAAAATATAAGTATAGGAATAGTAATTGCAGTTGATCTTATAATAGTTTTATACTCTATGTCAAAAATAATATCAAAGATAAAAGAAATTCTTAAGTCTAGCAAAGACATAAAAGAGACAACACAAATGCTAAAAGAAAAAAACAATAACATTATGGAATTATTAACAACCAATGCAAGTTACATAGAAAAATATAAAGAACTATGTAAAAACTTAAGTGAATTATTAAATGATTCAAAATTATCGAAAGGATTATTAGAAGAATTAGAAGTATTTGAAGAACAAGATAAAAACTTTAGGAAAAGTTTAAAATTAAAATAAATAACTTACACATATTAAAAAAAAAAACGAGGAATTGAAAAAAATGAAAAAAATTATTATCTATGATTTTGATGGGACACTAACTCCATATTCGCTACCAAAATTTGAAATTTTAGAAAAAAGTGGTATAAAAGATGGCGCATACAATCCAAAATTTATAGAATTAGTAAAAAAGAAAGCCAAAGAAAAAAACATTGATTTATACGAATCCATATATGAAACATACTTTGAAATAATAACAAATGCAGGATACAAATTAAAAGATGAGAATTTCACTATGGGATATGAAAAAGTAGAATATAATAAAGGTGTAGAAGAATATTTAAGCATGCTACATAAAGAAAAAATCACAAACTATTTACTAAGCTCAGGAATAAAAGTGTATTTAAAGAAAATATCAATCTCATCATATTTTAAAGAAATATATGCAACCAAATTTACATATAACGAAGAACTAGAAGTTAATGGAATAGAATTTTTAATGAGTGATAAAAACAAAGTAAAAGCAATAAAAGAAATATTAAAAGAAAATAACATTGAAAACGAAGATTGCTCTAACATTATATATATTGGTGATGGGCTAACAGATTACTATGCTATGAAATATATAAAAGAGCACGGAGGAATATCAATATTTGTATACCAAGACTTAAACAATAAAGAAATGGAAACTATAAAAAAAGAAAACATAGTTGACTTTTACGCCAAAGCAGACTATTCACCTAAAAGTGAATTAAACAACTATGTAAAAAAAATATGTAAAATCAAATAATCATAACTATCATGAAAGGGGGTGCAAATGAAATATAAAGTAATAGCCACTGACTTTGATGGAACACTACTAAATAGTAAAGGCGAAATAACAGAAAGAACAAAAGAAAAACTCAAAGAATACCAAAAAGAAGGAATCAAAATAGTAGGAGTAACAGGAAGAATACTATCATCAGTAGAAAATAAAATAGACATAACACTATTTGATTACATAGTACTTTGTGATGGAACATACATATATGACGTAAAAAATAAAACAACCATCTATGCGAGTTTCATACCATTTGATATTATAGAAAACATATCGCTAAACATGATAGACATTGTAAAAGAAATAAACTATGCAAACCTAACTAGTTATTACATACAAAAAAGAGAACCAAACCACAAGCGTTCATATCTAAAAGCAATACAAAACATAAAAGAAATAAGCGAGCCAATATCTAGAATGACCTTATTCTTTAAAAACAATGAAGAAGCAATGTTTTACCAAAAAATAATAGAAGAAAAATATCCATTAGTAAATAGTTTTATAATGGAAGATTCATTTGACGAAGAAAAAAGAATAAACATAAATTTCAAAAATGTAAACAAAAGAAATACACTAGAATACTTAGCAAAAGAAATAAAAATCAACATAGACGAAATAATATACTTTGGAGATGGACTAAACGATTTAGAAATATTTGAATCTAACATATACTCAGTCGCGGTAGCGAATGCCTTAAAAGCGATAAAAGAAAAATCAAATGACATAACGCTAACTAACGATCAAGATGGAGTAATAGAATACATAGAAAAAATAAAAAAATAAAAAAGAATTCCTTTTGTAACTTAGAAGTAACTTTAAAATAATATACTAAAAAAGAAAACGAAAGGAGAAAATAAAAAATGGAAATATTAAAAGTAGAAAACTTAACCAAAATATATGGAAGTGGTGACACAAAAGTGGTCGCACTAGACAAAATATCATTCACAGTAGAAAAAGGAGAATTCGTAGCAATAATAGGAGCATCAGGCTCAGGGAAATCCACATTACTACACTTACTTGGAGGAGTAGATAGACCTACAAGTGGAAAAGTATACATAGATGGAAAAGACATATACAACTTTGACGACGACAAACTAGCGATATTCAGAAGAAGACAAGTAGGATTAATATATCAATTCTACAATTTAATACCAATACTAAACATAGAAGAAAACATAACATTACCGTTAAACTTAGACAATAGAAACATCGACAAAGAAAAACTAAACGATTTAATAAAAATGTTAGGACTAGAAAAAAGAAGAACACACTTACCAAATGAATTATCAGGAGGAGAACAACAAAGGACATCAATTGGGCGAGCGCTAATAACAAATCCTAGCATAATACTAGCAGACGAACCAACAGGAAATTTAGACTCAAAAGCGAGTGATGAAATAGTAGAACTACTAAAAAAGACAAACAAAGAATATAACCAAACGATAATAATGATAACACACAATACAGAAATAGCAGCCTTAGCAGACAGAATAATAGAAATAGAAGATGGGCACATAGTCAAAGGGGCGTGAAAGCTATGAAACTACTAAACAAACTATCATTAAAAAGTTTAAAACTAAACAAAAAAAGAACAATAGGAACAATAATAGGAATAATACTATCGACATCATTAGTATGTGCAACCGCAGGAATGTTTACAAGTATGAGACAAACGCTAATAGACGATGCAATAAGCGAATCAGGATACTACCATTTAAAAGCAAGCAGCGTCCAAAACGAAGACATAGAAAAACTAAAACTAAACAGAGACATAAAAGAAATAAAAACAGTAGAAAAATTAGGATTTGCATACCTAGAAAACGGAAAAAAAGAATATCCATACATAGAAATAAATTCAATGAATACAAAAACCTTCAAAGAATTATCATACGAAATAGAAGAAGGAAACTTTCCAAAAACGAATAAAGAAATAATAATAAACAAAAAAACTGCTACTGACACAGGGCTAAAAGTTGGAGACAAAATCACACTAGACATAGGAGAAAGAAAAAGTGAAGACGGATGGTATCTAAACGAAAACAATCCATACAATGGGGCTGAATACATAGAAAATCCGATCAAACATGAATACACAATAGTCGGAATCACAAATAGATACTCATCAAACTACACATACTATGGAATAACAGTAGATGAAGAATCACAAAAAAAAGATACATACATAACGCTAAAAAATCCAAGTGAACATGAAGAAACAATAAACGCCATAAAAAAGAACTACAAACAATATGGGTACACTGAAAACAACGAATTACTAAGATGGGAAGTATTTGCATTCTCAGACTCCACAATATCAATGCTATACATGGTATTAGGAGTTGTCATAATAATCATCATAATAACAAGTGTATTTTGCATAAAAAATTCATTTGCAATATCATGTGCTGAAAAAATGAAAATGTATGGAATGCTATCAAGCATAGGAGCGACAAAAAAACAAATAGCCAAAAGTGTCAAATTTGAAGCAATAATACTTGGAATAATAGGAATACCATTAGGAATATTCTTTGGAACATTAGCCGTATACATACTAATAAATGTAATAAACATAATAGGTGGAAATCTACTATTACCAAATCTTGGAGGAGTACACTTCAGCATATCATGGATAGTCATAATAATAAGTATAGGACTAAGTTTTATAACAATATACTTGTCATCAATATCATCATCAATACGAGCAAGTCGTATAACACCTATAGAAAACCTAAAAAACAGTAACGAAATAAAAATAGAAGCAAAAAAACTAACAACGCCAAAAATAATAAACAAAATATTCAAAACAGGAGGAGTACTAGCATACAAGAACTTAAAAAGAAGCAAAAAGAAATATAGAACAACAGTAATATCACTAACAATAAGCATAATAGCATTCATATCCATGAGTTCATTCATACATGAGATGTTTGACGTTGCGAACAGTTATTATAAAAGTTATGACTACAACCTAAGCATATCAGGAGTAAATGTAAAAGAAAGTGACATAGAAAAAATACTATCTCTAAAAAATGTTAATAACTTACATGTATTATATGAAAGCAAACAAAGTTTAAAAATAAAAGACCTAAATAAAGTAAACAAAAACTACAATATAATACTAGACTGTGAAGAAGAATTAGATGATGACTTAAAATGTCCAGGAGAAGAATACATAGGACTAATAATACATGCATTAGACAACAAATCATGGGAAAAATACCTAAAAAAAATAAACCTAACAAAAGAAGAAATAAAAAATAAAGGAATACTAATAGACGACTACAGGACATATAACAATGGCAAAGAAGAAACAATAAAAATTTATGAATACAAAAAAGGAGACACAATAACAGGAACATACGACGAAATAGAAACCTCTATAGAAATAGCAAAAATAACAAAAACTAGACCATATGGCCTTGAAAATTATTACTATAATGGAGGAATACTAATAATAAACAAAGAAGACTTTCAAAACATTAACTTTGATGTAAGAATGATAACAATGAATGCTAAAGATGCACACAAAACAGAAGACGAAATAATAATAATCAATGAAGACTTATACATATCTAACTATCAAGAAACAATGGAAAGTGACAAAGCATTCAAACTAATATTTAGTATATTCATGTATGGATTCATAAGTGTAATCACACTAATTGGAATAACAAACATATTCAATACAATAACATCAAACATAGAATTAAGAAGCAAAGAATTTGCCGTATATAAAAGTATAGGAATGACAAAAAAAGAATTCAATAGGATGATGAACTTAGAAACACTATTCTACAGTTTCAAATCACTAATATATGGAATAATAATTGGAACAACACTATCATACATAATACACTATGGAGTAGGTCAAAAAATGGAAACAGCATTCACAGTTCCATACATATCAATAATAATATCGATAATATTTGTATTCTTCATAGTATCAATAATAATGAGATATAGCATAAAAAAAGTAAATAAAAAGAATACAATAGAAACAATAAGAAGTGAAAACATATAACATTCACTTCTTTTAATTTTATAAAAACAAAATTACTATACAATAAAAAAGATGATATAATAAAACCAAGTAAAAAAGGAGGACAAAATGACAAAATATATTAAAGAAGAAGAAATAGAAGAAAAAACAATACAAGAAATATCAAATGCTATAAAAGATGGGAAAACAATAGTATTCAAAACTGACACAGTATATGGAATTGGCACAAATGCATTTGATAAAGAAGCATGTGAAAAAGTATACGAAATAAAAGGAAGACCCAAACACAAACCATTATGTGTCTTAATCACAAATATATCGATGCTAAAACTAATGGTAGAGAACATAAATCCAATAGAACAAAAATTAATAGATACATTTTGGCCAGGACCATTAACAATAAAATTTAGAAAAAAAGAAAATGTATTACCCGACATCATTTCAGCAGGAGACGAATATGTTAGAGTTAGATTATTAAAAGAAGGACTTGGATATAAAATTATCAACTCAGCAGGAGTACCATTAGTCGCACCTAGTGCCAATCTATCTGGAAGTCCTACAGGAATAAACATAAAAAATATAACGCAAGAATTAAATGGGAAAGTAGACTACATATTAGACAGTGGAAATGTAGAAAATGATGAAACATCAACTATAATAGAAATAGAAAACGAAAAAATAAACATAATAAGAGAAGGCAAAATAAAAAAAGAAGAAATAGAAAGAGCGATAGCAAATACATAAATATATATATAGAAATTAAAAAAATTAATTAATACTATGAAAAAAACATAGTATTTTTGTGTGCCGTGCATGGTATATAACTAGACGGTGAAAGTCCGTTACACGCGTATGTATCGACGAAGTGTTAGGGAAGCACAACGCATCAACAGTGATGTTGGGGCT
>JAAVYQ010000046.1 GCA_022791215.1 Bacilli bacterium
ATATCTCTTCAAGAAAGGAGGTGTCAACATGAAAGAAAAGGATCTAATAAAAAGATACTACTTAACAGAAGAAGACGATATAAAAGGTGAAGTATCTGAAGACAAACTAGCTGTAATAAGAATAAATCTTGATGCTGTAAAAGGTACGAAACCCGACGATAACATGAGTGAACTTGAGGGATGGATAAGGTTAATCGCAGCAGAAACTTATGAAGAAGCATGTGAAGTAGTAAACAAATCAAAAAATCCACTTTTGAAAGAAGCATTAGAAGAATTGGTGGAATTTTCAAAACAAGATTTTGTACAAGAGTATTGTGCAAAAGAAATGGAAGAAAGGAAAAAATGGAAAGAAAAGAAAGAAAAATCAAGTAAATAATGATAAAGTTGAAACTTCATAATAAAAACAATAAGAATTGGCTTAACTATTGAAGAACTAAGTAAAAAAAGAAGTAATCATATTTCCAAAGTAGTATATAATATTTAATTTACTTAATAGAAAATACATGATAAAATAAAAATAGAAAAGCAAAGAGGTAAATATGAGTGAAGAATTAAAAATAATGGAAGAAAAGTATATGCTAATAGAATTTAACTCACTTAATAAAATAGCAAAAGAGGCATTAGACATGTTAGGCGAAGAAGAGTCAAAAAGTATAAGAGATGAAATCGGAGAAATGCTTTATCAAATAGCGCTTTATGAAGATAGAAACGATACATTGCCAATTAAAGATTTTTTAATAAGTGTAGAAAGTATAACCGCGCAGTTTATACTTAATCCAAAAAGAAAAGGAAATATTTTAGGAGTAGATGCATATATATCATATGAAAATATAGTTGCAGCATACTTAAATGCTATAAAAGAAAATAACAGCAAAATGGCAAACAAAATTGAGCCATTCTTAAAAAATAGAACATTTGGATTTACAGCAAATTTAAACATACAAGATGAATATGACTTAATTAAATATATAAAAGAAAATGGAGACTTAAAAGCATTTTTAGAAGATCGAAAAGTTGTTAGAAGAATAAGAAGAGTATTTTTTGCAATAAGCGGAGAATATGATGAATACGTATTATACGAAAATGGAGAAGTATCGATAAAAACATTAAACAAAACTAGAAGTTTCAAAAAAGCATAAAAAAGGAAGGTGGAAAAATGAATAAATACTGTACAAACTGTGGAAACAAAATAAATGAAAATGCCGACATATGTACAAAATGTGGGAAATTTGTAAGTAAAGTTCCGAACAATAATAGAAAAGTAAATTTAGAAGAAATATTTTCTATAGTAGGGATGGTCTTTGGAATATTAGGATTCATAACGATGTTATTAATGTCATTTGCATTAAGTGAAGCAAGACGAGATCTAATAAATGAGGAAATATATCTAAAATTATTTATGACAATGTTTTTTTGCATAATACCATTAGCACCTACATTACCAGGATTAATACTATCAATAATAGGAGAAAAAAAGAAAAAATCAATATATGGAACAGTAGGACTAATAGCGTCAATACTATCGACATTATTTATAATCGCGTCATTCATATACTTAGTATGGTAGAATAAAAAAAGAAAGAGGAAACAAATGATAAAAGATAAAGTAGCAATCATAACAGGAGGAACAAGAGGAATTGGATTAGAAACAGCAAGAAAATTTTTAAAAAACGGAGCAAAAGTTATAATATTTGGATCAAAAGAAGAAACAGTAAACAAAGCAGTTGAACAATTAAAAAATGAAAACGAAGATTACGAAATAATGGGATTATATCCAAATTTGAGTGATGAAAATAGCATAAAAGAATGTTTTAAAAATATACATTCAATATACGGACGTATTGACATATTGATTAACAATGCTGGAATATCATCAAATACCAAAATTGAAGACTTCACTATAGAAGAATACGAACGAGTAGAAAGTATAAATATAAAATCAGTATTTATTTGTTCAAAAGAAATAATACCATATCTAAAAGAAACTAAAGGAACTATACTAAATACAAGTTCAATGGTAAGTAAATATGGACAGCCATCTGGAGTAATGTATCCTGCCAGTAAATTTGCTGTAAATGGTATAACAATATCACTAGCAAGAGAATTAGCTCCATTTGGAATAAGAGTAAATGCAGTAGCGCCTGGAATAACAAAAACTGATATGGTAGCATCATTACCAGAAACTATGATTGAGCCGCTAATAAAAACAATACCACTAGGAAGAATTGGTGAACCAGAAGACATAGCAAATGCATTTCTATTTTTAGCAAGCGACATGGCATCTTACATAACAGGACAAGTTCTAGGTGTAGATGGCTGTGCAAAAAATTAAAAAAGACATGTAAAAGCAACAAGCAAAACTACATGTTTTTTCTAATATAAAAAGGAGATTCAAATGAAAAAAATAATAATTATAACCATAATTATAATTGCTTTGCTAATACCAAATACCATAAAAGCAGAAATAAAAATAAGTGAAGTTAATTTAAGCAGTAGTAGCAGAACAGCAAAAGTAGGGGATCAAATAACGATTGACATAAAAATAAAAACTAATGGGTTAGCAGATCCGACAAACAAATACGGAATATTATTAAGTGAAACAGAAATAGCATACGATGAAAATATACTATCACCAAGCATACCATCATCAGAAGATTTTAATACAGAGCTTATCAAAGGCCCAGATGGGAAATATTATATAATCGCAGTAGTAGGAGTAGAAGATACACCAAAAAATTGTCAATCTACTGGAGTATTATATTGTGGAGACTATTCTATCAAATTACCATTTATAATAAGAAACACAAATCAGGCTAGTACCGAAATAAAAGTATTAACAACAGAATTAGCAGTTGCGACAGAAGAAGACATAGTAAAATTTGCATACATCCTAGAAGAAGAAAATTTAGAAAACTTAAACATAGAAGAATACTTTAAAGTTTTAAAATACAATACACCATTAACTAAAACAATTAATATAGAAAAAGAAACAAACACTGTAATAGTAGAAGTCGAAAAAAAATCTAACAACAGTTATCTAAACTCATTAGAAATCTACAATTATAATATTCCATTTAATAAAGAAACAAAAGATTACGAAATATCAGTAGATCAAGATGTAAACAAAATAGATGTTCGAGCATCTGTAGAAGACTATAAATCAACATATAAAATAATAGGAAACGATGACCTAAAATCAAACGATTATAAAGTAAAAGTATTAGTAACTGCGGAAGATGGCAGTGAAAGCACATACACTATAAAAGTAAATTTAAAAGAAGCAACAGTAGTGACAGAACCTACTGAAGAAGTAAAAAAAGACAAAAAAGTAAATGTTAAACTAGACAAAAAAATAATAAAACTTATGACATGGATTGGAATAGGCTTAACACTCATAACTATAATAATAATGGTAAATACCATAAGAAAGAAAAAAGCCATCAACAAAATGTTTGAAGACTTATAATATGCAGCCAAAAGGCTGTTTTTCTATTTAAAAATAATATTAGAATTAGCCAACTTTTTAAAAATATTTTCTCTTCTCTTTCTCTTAATCTCATTAAAAATGACATCATAAATAATTTCCCAAATCACTACCCAACCAGCAATTAGAAAAAGTTCACTTAAAAAAGAAACAAAATTTTCAGAAAGTAAAATAGCAAAAATCCCTAAAATCAAAAGGCAAATTCTATAAACATCATCAAACTTATCCAACTTACTATAAAAATTAACTCTATTCCTATAGTGATCATGAATAATATTTCTAAAAATTTCTTTATCATTAAAATCATTAATGCCAAAAACTTCTAAAGTAATGCTTTTCTTTCTAAAAAACTTATTCTCACACAAACCAACAATATAATCATCAAGATCTTGACTGATCATATCCTTATTAAACCTATTTAAAACATCACACAAACCATTTAATTCTACTTTAACATTCATAAAAATATCCTTTCATAAACATTTTACCATACAATACAAGTTTACATCTACAAATTTTAGTGATAAAATATAAACATAAACAAAAAAATTGCCCTATAGCCAAGCGGTAAGGCATCTGACTCTGACTCAGACATTCCTAGGTTCGAATCCTAGTAGGGCAACCAAGTAAAATTTAGCCTAGGTTTTTACTTAGGTTTTTATATTTTTAAGGTTTAAAAGTCTTTTGATAGATATCATCCTAATTTGATCTAATGTGGCAATAGAATCAGATTAATCAATTATACACTAAACTTTGGTGTTTTAATTGTAAATGAATACGATGTTCAAAGGAACTAGCAGTCTTTAAAATGTTTTTCTTTAGGACTAGTCAAAGGAATACAAAATGACATATTATTTGATTTTAGTATAGTAAATATAATACCTAAATGTATTTTGTTAATTTCAGAACCTTTACTTCCATTAAAATCAATATTATATATTTGTCCATTTTTCATTATTACCTACATCTAAAGTAAAAGGTACCACATTTTAATTATAAAACATTGAAATTTCAATACTTGATGATATAAGTTTTAACAAATTTACAATAGAATAAATAAGTTCTTTAAAGTTATATTTTAACAATCATCCTTTTTACTCAAAAGTAATCTTTTCATAGTTTCAGCCGTTTTCTGTCCTTTATTTTTCTCTATTGGAGGATTACCTAATAGATCATTAATGCTAATATGAAAAAAGTTAGTAATATCTTCAATTAGAATTTCAACAAATTCATTAGCATTAACAGAATTTAGCAAATCTAATAATGTAGTAAAAGTCTCTTGTTTTAAAAAATCTACTAGTTTAATAGGGAAGTCTTCAATATCCGAATTATCTCTAAAATTACAATTTTTAGAATAATGAATCGAAATATAAGTTTGTAATTCGCATATTACAAATTTTTTAAAACTTACATCAATAGGCATTGTATCTAAGGCATATATTATTTTCTCAAAATCATCACGTGTGAACTCCTCATTTGATAATGATTCTATAATTACAGATGATTTTTCTTTGAAAATACCTATTCTTTTGTCGTGTTGCTTATAAATTATTTTAATAAAATTACTATCTAAATATTTTAAAACCGCAATATGTTTGGATGGTGTACCAAAATAGGCTTTAGAATTATATAAATTGTTCTCATATTCATTAACCTTTAAATTTTCAAACATATCTGGAATATACTCTAGATTATATTTCAATTTCAAACTACCATCGATAAATATTGTGCCTCTATTGCCATTCCCATGAAATTCACTAAAACTATAAATTGGGGCCTTGCATTTTTTAGCTTTAGATTTTGTTCCACCATAAGACCAAATATTTCTAAAAGGATGATTCCATAAACTATCAATATATCCTAACATCCATAGATAAAAATCGTTTTTTTTCATATATTTTGTTCTAAAAATACCATATTTAGGCCAATTAAAATCATTATATAAATCATCAATAATCACGTCATGATGGCCATGGTATAATGATAATAAAATATATGAGCCATATTGATTTTTTGTTTTTTCTTCTATGTGTAAACAAAAATCTCCAAACTTTGTAGAAAT